>NZ_CAXSHM010000007.1:75235-121136 GCF_964237335.1 uncultured Sphingomonas sp. | reverse complement strand
ATCGACGCGCGGGCTGAGGTGATGGTGGACGGCGGCGCGCTGGACGAAGTCGCGGCTCTGCTGGCGCGGACGGACGTACCGAGCAATGCGCCCGTACGGCGCGCGATCGGCGTGCCGGAGGTGGCGGCGCTTCTGGCAGGGAAGATTACGCGCGACACGGCTCTCGAACGATTGCGCCTCGCGACGCGTCGCTACGCTAAGCGGCAATATACCTGGTTCCGGCACCAGCCACCCGCTACATGGCCCCAAATGACCACCGTTAGCGCGGACGAGGTTGTAATAAAGTTGCAGTAACTTTGCTTGACGCGCACGATTGCAACTCCTAGTGCGCTGCCACTTCATCCTTCATAGCCGAGTTCAGTCATGACCGAGAAAAGCGGAGCGGATATCCTTGTCGAGGCGCTGGTCGACCTGGGTGTCGAGCTGGTGTTCGGCTATCCGGGCGGCGCGGTGCTGCCGATCTACGATGCGCTGTTCCGCGCCAATGCGCGTGGCATGCGGATCCGGCACATATTGGTGCGCCACGAGCAGGCCGCGACCCATGCCGCCGAGGGCTATGCGCGCTCCACGGGCAAGCCCGGCGTGGTGCTCGTCACCTCCGGTCCCGGCGCGACCAACGCCGTCACCGGCATCACCGACGCGCTGATGGATTCGATCCCGATGGTCGTCATCACCGGCCAGGTGCCGACCGCGCTGATCGGCACGGACGCGTTCCAGGAGGCGGACACCGTCGGCATCACCCGCCACTGTTCCAAGCACAACTACCTGGTGAAGGACCCGGCACGGCTTGGCGACACGATCCACGAGGCGTTCCATATCGCCACTTCCGGCCGTCCCGGCCCGGTGGTGGTCGACATCCCCAAGGACGTCCAGGTCGCGACCGCGCGTTACCGGAAGCCTGCGGCCTCCGCGCCGATCCAACACAAGAGCTATCGCCCGCAAGTGAAGGCGGATCGGCCGGCGATCGAGGCTGCGGTCGACATGCTGGCCGCGGCGGAGCGCCCGATCCTCTACACGGGCGGCGGCGTCATCAACTCGGGGCCGGGCGCCAGCCTGCTGCTGCGCGAGCTGGCGCGGCTGTCGGGCGCGCCGGTCACATCGACGCTGATGGGGCTGGGCGCGTTCCCCGCGTCGTCGCAGCAGTTCCTCGGCATGTTGGGGATGCACGGCACCTATGAGGCGAACCATGCGATGAACCGCGCGGACCTGGTGCTCGCGATCGGCGCCCGGTTCGACGACCGGGTGACGGGGCGGCTGGACGCATTCAGCCCGACCAGCCGCAAGGTCCACATCGACATCGACCGGTCGAGCATCAACAAGAACGTCCGCGTCGACCTGGGCATCGTCGCGGACGTCGGCCACGCGCTGGAGGACATGATACACGTCTGGAAGGCGCGGCAGCATCCCAGGCCCGACCTTGCCGACTGGTGGGCGGACATCGAGGGTTGGCGCGCGAAGGAGTGTCTTTCCTTCCCCGAGGACGATGCGCCGGGCGCCGCGATCATGCCGCAACGCGCCGTCCGCGCGCTGTGGGAGGCGACGCGCGCGCGCGACCCGATCATCACCACCGAGGTCGGCCAGCACCAGATGTGGGCCGCGCAGCATTTCGGGTTCGAGAAGCCCAACAAATGGCTGACGAGCGGCGGGCTCGGCACGATGGGCTATGGGCTTCCGGCCGCGATCGGTGCGCAGCTCGGCAACCCGGGCGCGCTGGTGATCGATATCGCCGGCGAGGCGTCGATCCAGATGAACATCCAGGAACTGGCGACCGCGGGCCAGTATCGGCTGCCCGTCAAGATCTTCATCCTCAACAACGAATATATGGGCATGGTCCGCCAGTGGCAGGAGCTGACCTATTCGAGCCGCTATTCGGAGAGTTACAGCGAATCGTTGCCAGACTTCGTGAAGCTTGCGGAGGCATATGGCTGGAAGGGCATCCGCATCGAGGCGCGGGACGAGCTGGACGATGGCATCGCCGCGATGCTGGCGCACGACGGCCCGGTGATGGTCGACTGCCGCGTGTCCAAGGAGGTCAACTGCTTCCCGATGATCCCGTCGGGCGCGGCGCATACCGACATGCTGCTATGGTCGGACGAGGTGGTCGGCGAGATGACCGACGAAGCCAGAGCGCTGGTGTAGGCCTGTCACCTCAGCGTACGCTGAGGTCTCTTGGTTGAAGCCCGACAAAAGGGAGACCCCCGCCTTCGCGGGGGTGACGTATAGAGTGCAGATCAAAGCTGAAACCGCCTCCCGCCACACGCTGGCCGTGCTCGTCGACAACGAGCCGGGCATCCTCGCGCGGATCGCCGGGCTGTTCACCGCGCGCGGCTACAACATCGAGTCGCTGACCGTGTCGGAGATCAGCGAGGACGATTCGGTCAGTCGCATCACCATCGTCACCTCGGCGTCGGCGCCGGTGATGGAGCAGATCATCGCCCAGCTCGAGCGGCTGGTGCCCGTCCATCGCGTCGCCGACCTGACGGTGCTGGGCGCGCACGTTGAGCGCGAGCTGGCGCTGGTGAAGGTCGCAGGCGTCGGCGAGCACCGGATCGAGGCGATGCGCCTGGCCGAAGTCTACCGCGGCCGGGTGCTCGACGCGACCGTATCGTCCTTCGTGTTCGAGGTGACGGGCGGGCGCGACAAGATCGACACGTTCGTGGGCCTGATGAAGCAGCTCGGCCTCGTCGAGGTCGCCCGCACCGGCATCGTCGCCATCGCCCGGGGGCGCGAGGCGGCTTAGTCCACGAGATCACCAACCATCCCGTCACCCCGGACTTGATCCGGGGTCCCGCTTGTTCTCAAGCCGCGGGAAAAAGCGGGACCCCGGATCAAGTCCGGGGTGACGAAAGGAGTTTTAGAATGCGTGTCTATTACGATGCCGACGCCGACCCCAGCCTGCTGACTACCAAGAAGGTCGCGATCGTCGGCTATGGCTCCCAGGGTCATGCCCATGCGCAGAACATGCGCGATTCGGGCGTCACGGACGTGGCGATCGCGCTGCGGCCCGGCTCCGCCTCGGCGAAGAAGGCCGAGGCCGCGGGCTTCAAGGTGATGACAAACCAGGATGCCGCCGCCTGGGCGGACCTCGTCATGGTCCTCGCTCCCGACGAGCATCAGGCGGCGATCTATGCCGACGATCTGCGCGACCACCTGAAGCAGGGCGCCGCGCTCGCCTTCGCGCACGGGCTCAACATCCATTTCGGCCTGATCGAGCCGCGCGCCGACCTCGACGTCATCATGATCGCTCCCAAGGGCCCCGGCCATACCGTCCGCTCCGAGTATAAGCGCGGCGGCGGCGTGCCCTGCCTGATGGCGATCGCGCAGGACCCGAGCGGCAACGCGCACGACCTGTGCCTGTCCTACGCCAGCGCGATCGGCGGTGGCCGTGCGGGCGTGATCGAGACGAGCTTCCGCGAGGAATGCGAGACCGACCTTTTCGGTGAGCAGGCGGTGCTGTGCGGGGGTCTGACGCACCTGATCCAGGCCGGGTTCGAGACGCTGACCGAAGCGGGCTACGCGCCCGAGATGGCCTATTTTGAGTGCCTGCACGAGGTGAAGTTGATCGTCGACCTGATGTATGAGGGCGGCATCGCCAACATGCGCTACTCGATCAGCAACACCGCCGAATATGGCGACATCGTCACCGGCCCACGGATTATCACATCCGAGACCAAGGCGGAGATGAAGCGCGTGCTGGCCGACATCCAGGGCGGCCGGTTCGTGTCCAGGTTCGTGCTCGACAACCGCGCGGGGCAGCCCGAGCTGAAGGCCGCGCGCAAGCAGGCCGCCGCGCATCCGATCGAACAGGTCGGCGCCAAGCTGCGCGCGATGATGCCGTGGATCGGCGCGAACAAGCTGGTAGATACCGAACGCAATTGATCGGAAATGTCATGGCGACGTAGGGACGGGTCGCATACGAAGGAGAGTATGTCCCCCGCCGCTCCTCGTCCGCGCTGGTCGATCGTGCTCCCCTATTACAATGAGGAGGCGTTCATCGGTGCCACGCTGCGCGCGGCCCTGGCGCTGCGGGGCGGGCCCGTTCGGCTGATTCTGGTCGACAACGGCTCCACCGACGCGACGCAGGCGCTGTGCCGGCGCATGCTTGACGGCGTCGCGGGGATCGACGTGCGCCACGTGTCCGAGGAGCGACCGGGACCCGTCCATGCGCTCCACGCCGGCTTTACCGCCGTGGACACGCCGCTGGTCGCGTTCTGGAATGCCGACACGCTGTATCCGCCCGAGTACCTCCAACGCGCGGAAGCGTTGCTCGATCCGCCGGGCGTGGTTGCGGCGATGGCGGTCGGGCTCAATGCGCCGGCGACCTCCTGGCGCGGCCGGTGGCAGCGGTTCCGCAAATATGGAACCAGCCTGGTGCTGGCGCGGCAGGCGCATACCGGCACGTTCGGGCAATGTTTCCGGACGGAGGCGCTGCGGGCGGCGGGTGGACCCCGGTCCGACGCCTGGCCCTGGGTGCTCGACGATCACGAGGTGATGCAGCGCGTCTTCAAGATCGGGCGGTCGCGCTACGATCCCGATTTCTGGTGCCATCCCTCCACGCGCCGGGCGTGCAGCGCGGACGTGCGGTGGACGCTGTTCGAGCGGTTGATGTACCATGCCACGCCGTTCCGGGCGAAGGACTGGTTCTTCCACCGCTTCCTCGGCCCACGCTTCAGCGCGCGAGGAATGGGCAGCGCCAATCTCAGGATCAGGAATTGGGAAGCCCGCAAGCCCGAGCCGGGGGCGTGAGCGCGGAAACGCACCTGTTCCTGAGCGGCGTTTGACGCTTCCCCGCCCTTGGCGCACACCTCGCCCGTTCAAAGGGAGATTTCAGATGCGCCTCGCCATACCCGCCACCCTCGCCGTCGCTGTCGCCGCCGCGATCGCCGCCGTTCCGCTCGTCGCCCAGCGCGCGCCGATGGGTGGCGGCATGGCGCCGATGATGGGCGCCGGAGCGCCCACCGATGTCGCCGCTGGCACCTATGCTATCGAGCCCGGGCATACCCAGCTATCGTTCACCGTCACGCACCTCGGCATCACGCCGTTCACCGGCATGTTCTCGGGCGCAAGTGGCTCGATGAAGCTCGATCCGGCGCATCCGGAAGCGACGACGCTTTCCGTTTCGGTGCCGATCGCAAGCGTGCAGACCACCAGTGACAAGCTGACAGAAGAATTGCGTAGTGCCGACTGGCTCGACGCCGCCCGCTTCCCGACCGCGACGTTCGTGTCGAGCAGCGTGATGCCGATGGGCAACGGCATGGCGCGGGTCGACGGCACGCTGACGCTGCACGGCGTCTCCAGGCCCGCATCGATCAGCGCGCGGTTCTTCGGCGCGGCGACCAATCCGATGAGCAAGAAGGCGTCTGTCGGCTTCGTGGGTCGCCTGATGTTCAAGCGTGCAGAGTTCGGCGTGACGAAATATGTGCCGATGGTTTCCGACGACACGTCGATGTCGATCACTGCAGCGTTCGAGAAGCAGTAATCCTCATTTTGTCGGGAACCGGTCGGGTGATATCGTTCGCGCCGGCCGGTTCCCCGCAGTACCGACGGCCGATCAGGCCGCGCGTGCGAGCCGCATGAACCCGTCGAACGTCCCGCGCACGTTGGGCGAGGCGGTCGCGAGCAGCGGTTCAACCTGCCGCACCAGTGCGTCGCCGTCGCTGCCCGACCGGCGCTCGGCCATCTCCCAGGGCCCGAACTCCCGCGTCTCGACGATGCGCCGCGACAGTATCACAACCGCACGATGACGCGGATCGGCCGAGATCCGGGCGAACGCCGCTTCGACCGCCGCCTCCTTGCCCTCCAGCGCCTGGAGAAACCGACGCCCGTCATGATAGAGCAGCCCTGTCACCGCGTCGCGCGCGTTGTTCCGCCGCGAGACTCGCAGGATCGCCGTCATGTCGACCGGGCCCCGCGCGGTGCTGATGTAGACGAGTTGCAACAAGAAACGTCTCCTTGCGCTCGGGCTACCATCCGAACGTCAATTTCAGATAAACCCCACTTTGACTTGGATCAGGCGCCGGGCTGGACATCGCTTGCCCGCTGCGGCACGTCAGGCACCGTGCTGACAACGGCCCTCCTGCTGCGTCGACTTATCCGCCCTTAGGCGGACCGTCGACGCGCGAGCGTCCGCCCGCCTAGGGGCTTTCCTTCCGCCACCCCTCCCCCGCACCATGCGAGGCCGTCATGCTGTCCGATCCTTCCGTCAAATACCGTCCGTTTCCGCCCGTCGACCTGCCCGATCGGCAGTGGCCGGGCCGCACCCTCACCCGGCCGCCGCGCTGGCTGTCGACCGATCTTCGCGACGGCAACCAGGCGCTGATCGATCCGATGGACGCGCAGAAGAAGACGCGGCTGTTTGACCTGCTGGTGAAGGTCGGCCTCAAGGAGATCGAGGTCGGCTTCCCGAGCGCGGGTGCGACCGAGTTCGATTTCATCTCGGGCCTCGTCCGATCGGGACGCATCCCCCACGACGTGACGATCCAGGTGCTGACCCAATCACGCCGCGACCTGATCGAGACGAGCTTCCGCAGCCTGGAGGGCGTGCCCACTGCGATCGTCCACCTGTACAACGCGGTCAGCCCGGTGTGGCGCCGCATCGTGTTCGGGATGAGCCGCGCGGAGATCAAGGCGCTGGCGATCGACGGCGCCAGGCTGCTGCGGGACGAGGCCGACCGTCATCCGGGCACCGACTGGCGGTTCGAGTACAGCCCGGAGACCTTCTCCACCGCCGAGCTCGATTTCTCCGTCGAGGTCTGCGAGGCGGTGATGGACGTGCTCTGCCCGACGCCGGAGAAGCCGTTGATCCTCAATTTGCCTGCAACCGTCGAGGCGGCGGGCCCCAACGTCTATGCCGACCAGATCGAGTGGTTCGGCCGCCACATCCGCAACCGCGACAGCGTGGTGATCTCGCTCCACCCGCACAACGATCGCGGCACCGGCGTCGCGGCGGCGGAGATGGGACTGATGGCGGGCGGAGACCGGCTGGAGGGCTGCCTGCTCGGCAACGGCGAGCGGACGGGCAACTGCGACCTCGTGACGGTGGCGCTCAACCTCTACACCCAGGGCGTCGCGCCGGGGCTCGACTTCTCGGACATCGACACCGTCGTGAGCACGGTCGAATATTGCACAAACCTGCCGATCCACCCGCGCATGCCCTATGCCGGCGACCTGGTCTTCACCGCCTTTTCGGGCAGCCATCAGGACGCGATCAGGAAGGGGTTCGCGGCGCAGGCGACTCGCAACGACGAGCTTTGGGAAGTGCCCTATCTGCCGATCGATCCCGCCGACCTCGGCCGCAGCTACGAGGCGGTGATCCGCGTCAACTCGCAGTCGGGCAAGGGCGGCGTCGCCTGGGTGATCGAGCAGGATCGCGGGCTGAAGCTGCCCAAGCGGCTGCAGGCGGACTTCAGCGGCCATGTGCAGGCGATGGCCGACGAGCTCGGCCGTGAGCTCGATGCCGGCGACATCTGGTCGCGATTTGAGGCGACGTACCTGCCCCGGTCGGCCGACCGCTTCATCTTGCGAGACTATGAGGAGAGCGGGGGCGCCGGTCAAAGGCTCTTCGTCGGCCATGTCGCGGTCGATGGCGAGGAGCGGTCGATCTCGGGGCGAGGCAACGGCCTGATCTCGGGCGTGATCGCAGCGGTGGCGGACGCCGGCGGACCGCTGCTCGACGTGGTCGACTATAACGAGCATGCGATCGGCCATGGCGCCGATGCGCAGGCCGCCGCCTATGTCGAGTGCCGGACGGCGGCAGGGCGGATCGTGTTCGGCGTCGGGCTGGACACCGACATCGCCACGGCCAGCGTCCGCGCGGTGCTTAGTGCGGCCAACCGGGCGGGGTGACGGGAAAGTAGGTAACAGTAGGTAACACCAAACGCATCGTGACGCGCTTGATGGCGGCAGGGACCGGATCGATGATGTGAAAGAGCGTCACGGGACACGCTTTTCAGGGCTTCACGCGCGATCCAACATTGCAAGTCGATCAGCCGCGCGTCCGCACGATCTCGCAGCCTACGCTCGCATCCGGGTACACGTCCGTCTTGGTCGTACGCACCCGGACGTGCGCGACCCGCGCATCGGCGAGGCACAGCGCCGCGATCGCCTCGCACAGCGTCTCCTGGAGCGCGAAGTGGCGCTCGGCTGCCATCGCCAGGATGCCGGTGCGCAGGAAGTCGTAATCGAGCACTTCCTCGATCGCATCGTCGCGCGGCGGCGCCGGATAGATGACGGTCATCGCGACCGACACCGCCACCCGCTGCGGCACGGCTTCGTGCGGGTGAATGCCCAGGCGGATCGCGACCGCCGGCATGTCGAGGCGGGTGGTGAACTCAGCCACGCAAATGGTCCTTGGGCTTGTTCGCGAACATTACGTCGCCGTCGCGCGGCAGGAACCGCTGGCCGTTGTCGACGAACAGGTTCTGCCCGGTGATCGCGGGACAGGTCAGCAGGAACGCCACCGCGCGGCCGATCTCGTCGACCGGCACCGGACGGCGCAACAGGTTCTCGGACGCGACGGCAGCGAACTCGTCGGGAGTCTGGTCGCCGCTGGGCAGCGTCAGGCCGGGCGAGACGGCGTTGACGCGCAGCCGCGGCGCGAACGCCTGCGCCAGCATCGTCGTCGCGCCTTCCAGCGCGACCTTGGTCAGCGTGTAGGACAGGAAGTCCGGGTTCAGATTGGCCACTTTCTGGTCGAGGATGTTGACGACCGCCCCGTCCTCTAGTTCGGGCTGCGCGGCCATAGCCTCAACCAGCGCGATCGGCGCGGCCAGGTTCACGGGGACAAGCCGGGCGAGGAGCGCCGGATCGAACGCCGCCGGGGCGTCGAACTCGAAGACCGAAGCGCAGTTGACGAGCCCGTCGATCGGTCTCCCGATCGCGCTCCGCGCCGCCGCGATCAGCCTGGCGCCCGCTCCCTCGGCCGCCAGGTCGCCGGCCACCGTCGCAACGGCATCGCCCGTCGGGTCGAGCGCCTGCGCCAGCGCCGTCGCCTCGCCGGGCGAATCGTGGTGGTGGATCACCACGCGGTGCCCCTCGCCCGCCAACACGCGCACGATCGCCGCGCCGATCCGGCGTGCCCCGCCGGTGACGAGCACCGTCCGCTTCACGATTAGCGCCACGCTCAATACCCCATGAGCGCGAGCACTTCCTTGCGCGAGCGGTCGTCGTCGCGGAACACGCCCATCATCCGGCTGGTCACCATGCCGACACCGGGCGTGCGCACGCCGCGCGCGGCCATGCAGGCGTGGGTCGCATCGATCACCACCGCGACGCCGATCGGATTCAGCCCTTCCCAGATGCAGTCGGCCACCTGCGCGGTCAGCCGCTCCTGCACCTGCAACCGGCGCGCGAAGCCGTGGAGCACGCGGGCGAGCTTGGAGATGCCGACGACATGATCGCGCGGCAGATAGGCGATCGAGGCCTTGCCGATGATCGGCGCCATGTGATGCTCGCAATGCGACTGGAACGGGATGTCCTTCAGCAGCACGATCTCGTCATAGCCGCCCACCTCCTCGAACACGCGCGTCAGATGGCGGGCTGGATCGTCGTCGTAGCCCGCGCAATATTCCTTCCACGCGCGCGCGACGCGGCGCGGCGTATCCACCAGTCCCTCGCGCGCCGGATCGTCGCCCGCCCAGCGCAGCAGGGTGCGGATCGCCTCGACCACCTCCGCCGGTATGGCGTCGGCCGGCGGCGCCGGGGCCTTGTCGCCCAGAATGTCGCCGGTCGCTTCGTCGTACGTCATCTGTCGGGTTCCATGGATACCGGATCGGGACGGGTCTAGCGGGCCGGACCCGGCGATGCCAGCGGGCGCGGCGCAACCTTCTCCGCCCTCCTGCGCTTGGCCTGCGTTCATCGAGGAGAGCATGATGGCGGATCTGAAAAAGGGTGACGAGGTCGAGTGGTCCTCCCACGGCGGCACCGCGCACGGCACGGTCGAGAAGAAGCAGACCAGCGACACCAAGATCAAGTCGCACACCGTCCGCGCGAGCGCGGAGGAGCCGCAGTATATCGTCAAGAGTGACAAAGGCGGCGAGGCGGCGCACAAGCGCGAGGCGCTGAAGAAAGCGTGACCCCAAAGCCGGCCGTGACCGGCGCCAATCAGGAAGGAACCCCAATGGCCAAGACCACCACCAACGCCGGCGGCGCGAAGACGCAGGAAGCCAAGGGCACCGGCATCCATGCCCCCGTGCAGCCCTCTCCCGAGCTCGGCGCCGTGGTCGGCAACGACAAGCTGCCCCGCAGCGAGGTCATCAGCAAGGTCTGGACCTACATCAAGAAGAACGACCTCCAGAATCCGGAGAACAAGCGCGAGATCCTGGCCGACGACAATCTGAAGAAGGTGTTCGGCAAGGACAAGGCGACGATGTTCGAGATGAACAAGTACATCTCCGCACATCTGAAGGCATAGGCAGAGCAAGCGGTCGGCCGGCTGGCGCCCAGCGCTTGCCGGCCGCGAGCATGCAGCGAGTCGGGGAATGCCGCGGCGACTCGCTGCCACCGACTTGTTGATCGGCTAGATCAGATCTTGTTCGCATCGACCTTACGCCGTCGCGCGATACCCGTCAGGATTGAATCGTCACCGACTGCGGGGTCTTGGTGCCGAGGCCGGCGCTGGGCGCAACGCGATCGGCTTGCGAGCCTTCGACGGATCGATCGGCGCATCGAAGGCGATCCCGGTGCGACCCTCTGCGAACCACGCGACCTTGCCCGGAACCCAGCCGATCCCGCGGACGTCGATCTGAACCGGCGTGTCGCGCTCCAGCGGCGTCGCGAAGTCCGCCATCAGCCCGCCGGGCGACAGGTTGCGGATGCGGACGGAGAAGGTCTCGCTCAGCGACGGCGTGCGAAGCCGCGCCATCAGGAACAGGCTGTCGCGCGATCGGGCTCCCGAACCGGCATCATCGGCGGACGAACTGCCAAAAGGGAACGGCTCGGGCATCAGGCTATCCATCGGCAGGTCCATCATTGGGGCTTACCCGCGCGGTAACGATCAAACCCTCACAAGCGCTTAACCGGACCGGATCGCGCCTGAAAGCCGAATGGTCAATCCTCGCGCGACACGCGCTCATGACGCTCGTGGCGCTCCTGCGCTTCCACCGTCATCGTCGCGATCGGGCGAGCTTCGAGACGGCCTAGGCTGATCGGCTCGCCGGTCACCTCGCAATAGCCATACTCGCCTTCGTCGAGGCGACGGATCGCAGCGTCGATCTTGCTGATGAGCTTGCGCTGGCGGTCTCGCGTGCGAAGCTCGATCGACCAGTCCGTTTCGCTCGACGCCCGATCGTTGAGATCGGCCTCCCGGAGCGAGTCATGCTGGAGAAGCGACAACGTACCGCGCGACTCGAGCAGGATCGCATCCTTCCACTCGATCAGCTTGCGGCGGAAATACGCCTGCTGGCGCGACGACATGAACGGCTCACCCTTTTCGGGTCTATATTGCCCATCGTTCGCCGCCAGAATCGGCCCGAAATCCTGAAGGCCCGTAACCCTATTCGCCAACGACGCCATCTGCACCTCCCCGTCGGCCATTCCCGCCCCATCGGAAACGAACGACGCCCACGGCGCCTATAGTGGCAGACTCGCATCCCCACAAGCGACTGACGCGCCGACGCAGCCGTCAGACCGTGCGACAGTACCGCGGACTCCCCGCGACAATTATCGTTGCAATCATCACTGGCTGCCGTCGATTTGCGTCCCATCCTGATACGGTAACGACAGTATAGCGACGAACCGCAGACAGCATATCGATGACGACCGCCTTAACATGGTTAATGCGCTTGCGCTTAATCGTTTGTTTTGCACTTTGGCGGATGAGCGGCGGGTAACCGCTTCAGTCGGCCTGCGGTGGACCGCCTGCCGTAAACCGGAAAGCGACGATAATGTCCGTTCGTATGGCCTTGGCGAAACTATGTGCCTGCACCTGCGGGGGCGCGATCATCGGCGGCGGCGCGGTGCATGTGGCCGAGCGGCCACACCCCGTCCGCATTCACCATGTCGTCCGCCGCGTCGTGCGCCAGACGATCGCGCCCGCCCGCCTGCACCGTGTGGTGACCACCACGCGCACGTCCTGCCCCGCCGCCGTCGTGACGGTGGCGAGCCAGGGCGCGCCGATCCCCGTCCCGCAACCGCAAGGTTTCGCGCTCGGGTCGAGCGGCGTGGTGGGCCCGGCGCTGATCGGCGGCACCGGAGGGTTCGGCTTCGGCAACGGGTTTGGCGCCGGCTTCGGTGGCGGCTTCTTCGGCGGAACGTCGGGCGGGAACGCCGGCATCGTCGTCTCGTCGACGTCGAGTTCCAGTTCATCGGGCAACGTGTCCAGTTCGACCGGCGGCGTGTCCAGCTCGACGGGCGGGGTATCGAGTTCCTCGGGCAACGTCACCGGCACGGTGTCGAGCTCCAGCTCGACCGGCGGCGCCAACGTGGGCCTGACCGTGGACAACTCCAGCAATAACAGCAGCAACAATTCCAGCAACAACAGCAGTTCGAACAACGCCAGCTCGAACTCGAACGCGGCGTCGACATCGAACGCCAACGCGGCGTCGAACGCGAACGCCAATGCGACGAACAACAACTCGAACACGAATACCAGCACGAACAACAACAACAATTCGAATGCAAATACGAACGACAACAGTAACTCAAACTCGAACAACAACTCGAACGCGAACAACAATTCCAATTCGAACACCAGTAACAACACCAACAACCAGAACCAGAACCAGAACCAGAACCAGAACCAGTATGGATCAAGCAGCGCGGGCTGGAACCAGCCGCCGGTCACGCCGGTGACACCGACCTCGCCGGTCACTCCCGTGACGCCGGTGACGCCGGTTCCCGCGCCGCCGATGGTGCTCCTGTTCGGCGCAGCCGCCGCCGCGCTGGTAGCGCGTCAGCGGTTCGCGAAGCGCCCCGCCGCCGCTTGAGCGACCAGCCGACGGTACACGCATCGCGAACGGAAAAGGGCTCCCGAGCGATCGGGAGCCCTTCCTGTTTGGGCGTGACCCGTCGGAAGCAGCGATCAGGCGGCGGCCAGCGCCTTCTCGATGTCCGCCACCGGATGGCCGGTCAAATCCTTGGCGAGTTCGCCCACGATCCGCTTGCTGACCTCGCCGTGATAATGCTTGCGCAACTCGCCCAGCGTGCGCGGCGGCGCCACGACGATCAGTTGCTCGAAATCATGCGCCAACACCCGCCGCTTGAGCATGTCCGCCGCCTCCGCCGCGAACCGGTCCTCCTCCAGCTGATGGAAGTCGGTGTCGGCGACCGAGCTCCGCGTCCCCGGCGCCGCGCCGGCCGGCCCCGAGCCAAAGCCTGCCCCGCCCAGGCCGCCTGAGGCGCGCCCAGCGGCATCGCTCGCCTGGTCGCGGTCGGCCGGGTTGGGATGCTCCTGCGCCGCCTCGACCTGCAGGTCGGGATGGGCGCATCGCCCTTGTTGCGCAGGAACAGCAGTTTGCGCCCGTCCGCCACCAGCACCACCGCGTTATGGGCCATCTGCATCGCTTGAGCTCCTTTGTCGTTGGCGATCGAGGGGAGGAACGCCGCCGTGGGCGCGCGGGTTGCCACCTCGCCGACGCCCGGCCATAGCCCGCGCGCCATGCACGACATCCGCCTGATCCGAGACGATCCCGCCGCCTTCGACGCAGGACTGGCCCGCCGCGGCCTCGCGCCGGTGGCGGCGACGCTGATAGCACTCGACGAAGCGCGGCGCGGCACCATCACGCAGGTGCAGGCCGGGCTGGCGCGCCGCAACGAGGCGTCCAAGGCGATCGGCGCGGCCAAGGCGGCGCGTGACGAGGCGGCCGCGGCGGCGCTGATGGCGGAAGTCGCCGCGATCAAACAGGCGCTGCCGGCGCTGGAGGCGGAGGAGGCGCGCACCGGGGCCGAGCTCGACGGTCTGCTCGCCGCCCTGCCCAACCTGCCGCTCGCCGACGTGCCCGATGGCGTGGACGAGGACGACAATCTGGTGGTCGCCGAGCATGGCCGCCCGCGTGACCTGGGCTTCTCCGCGCGCGAGCATGATGCGATCGGCCCCGCGCTCGGCCTCGACTTTGAGACGGGCGTGAAGCTCGCCGGCGCGCGCTTCACGCTGCTGCGCGGCCCCGCCGCCCGCCTCCACCGCGCGCTCGGCCAGTTCATGCTGTCGGTGCTCGCGGACGAGCATGGCTACGAACAGGTCGTGCCGCCGCTGCTGGTCCGCGACGAAGCGATGTTCGGCACCGGCCAGCTTCCCAAGTTCGCCGACGACCTGTTCCGCACCACCGACGGACGCTGGCTGATCCCCACCGCCGAGGTGAGCCTGACCAACATCGTCGCCGGCTCGATCCTCGCCGAGGACGCGCTCCCGCTGCGCTTCGCCGCGCTCACACCCTGTTTCCGCTCCGAAGCCGGCGCGGCGGGGCGCGATACGCGCGGCTTCATCCGCCAGCACCAGTTCGAGAAGGTCGAGATGGTCTCGATCGTCACGCCCGATGCGTCGGAGGCGGAGCATGAGCGGATGACGTCCTGCGCCGAGGACATATTGACGCGGCTTGGCCTGCCGTTCCGCCGCATGAAGCTGTGCGCCGGCGACATGGGATTCGCCGCCGCGCGCACCTATGACCTGGAGGTGTGGCTGCCCGGTCAGAACCGGTATCGCGAGATATCGAGCTGCTCGACCTGCACCGACTTCCAGGCGCGCCGGATGAATGCGCGCTATCGGCCGGCCGGCGAGAAGGCGACGCGATTTGTCCACACGCTCAACGGCTCGGGCCTCGCGGTCGGGCGTACGCTGGTCGCGGTGCTGGAAAACTACCAGCAGGAGGACGGCGGCGTGGCGATCCCGGACGTGCTGCGGCCGTGGCTGGCGGGCCTCAACCGCCTGGAACCCGCGCGCTGATGCGCATCCTGCTGACCAATGACGACGGCTATTATGCGCCAGGCCTCGCGGTGCTGGAGGCGATCGCGGCGCGGTTTTCGGACGATGTGTGGGTCGTGGCACCGTCGGACGAACAGTCGGGCGCAGGCCATTCGCTGACGCTCACCCGGCCGCTGCGCGTGCGCCGGATGGGCGACAGGCGGTTCGCCGTCGCCGGCACGCCCACCGACGCGGTGATGATGGCGCTAGCGCGGTTGATGAAGGACAGTCCGCCCGGCCTGATCCTGTCGGGCGTCAACCGCGGCGCGAACCTCGGCGAGGACGTCACCTATTCGGGCACCGTCTCGGCGGCGATGGAGGGCGCACTCGCCGGCGTCCGCTCGATCGCGCTGAGCCAGGTGCGGCCCAATCAGATGGAGGGGCGCGGCCGGATAGGGGACGAGGTTCCGTTCGACGCCGCCGCCGCCTGGGGCGAGCGCGTGCTGCGCCCGCTGCTCGATGTGCCGATGGCACCGCGGACGCTGGTCAACGTCAACTTCCCCGCGCTGGCTGCCGACGAGGTGAAGGGTGTCAGGATCGTGGACCAGGGCTTCCGCGACTATGGCCGGCTCCAGATCGTCACCAACCGCGATCCGCGCGGCTTCGACTATCACTGGTTCGCGCTCGGGCCGACCGAGACGACGCCGGCGCCCGGGACCGATTTGGACGCGGTGGCAAATGGTTACGTCGCGGTGACGCCGCTGCATCTGGACCTGACGCATGCCGCATCGCTAGAGGGTCTTCGCCGGACGTACGGTTGAGGAGAGGCGCGTGAGATTGGCCGGACCGGTATCGCTGGGGGCGTTGCTGCTCGCCGGCTGCATTCCGCAGTCCGATCCGCCGCCACGCGATCGGCCAGTTTACCCGGGCGCGGCTCCCTGGCCCTATGACCATGGTGGCCGGCCGCCGCCCGCTCCCGCGCCGCGGGACGCCGCGCAACATACCGACGAAGTCGCCGAGGCGAACCGCCGCTCGCTCGACGAGACGCAGCCGTCGGCGCGGCCGGTGCCACCGGTCGACGACGACCGACCGCCCGAGCAGGATCAGCCCGCTGCCACAATGGTCGAGCCGCAACCGCAGCCGTTCCGCGCGCCGACGCAGCGGACGCGACCGCCTCCGCCCCCGATAGAACCCGCTGCGGGTGCGCCGGTGGATGCCAGCGCTCCTGCCCCGCCGATCGCGCGGCCGGCATGGGAGGCCCGTCCGGTCGTGGCCGACGCGGTCGAGGTGACCGACGGTAGCTACACGGTTCATCCCGGCGAAAGCCTGCGGGCGGCGGCCGAGGCGACCGGCGTGGGCGTGGAGGCGCTGGCGCGCGCCAACGACCTGACGGCGCCTTACCCGGTGCGTGCAGGGCAGCGTTTGCGCGTGCCGGGCGGGCGCTATCATCTGGTTCGCCCGGGTCAGTCGGGCATCGCGATCGCGCGCGCCTATGGCGTCGCATGGTCGCGCATCGTCGACGCCAACGGGCTGGCCGAACCCTATTCGCTCCATGTCGGCGACCGCATCCTGATCCCTGGCGGCGGCAACCGGACGACGAGCGCAGCGGAGCGTGCGGCGGCGTTCAACCTCGACGTCGACGACATCCTGACCGGCGGCGAGCCGGCGCTGGCGGTGAACCAGGCGCCGACCCGGCCGATCGCGACCGCCACCCGCGTCCTGCCGCCGAGCGCGGCGATCTCGGCGCCCGCTCGCCTTCGCGGCGGGTTCGTCTGGCCCGCCGACGGCAAGTTGGTGAAGCGCTTCGGCCGCGGCGAGAGCGGCTATCGCAACGACGGGATCGAGATCGCGGTGCCGGTCGAGACGGCGGTCCACGTCGCCGCGGACGGCGTCGTCGCCTATGCCGGCGAGGGGATCGCGGCGCTGGGCGGGATCGTCATCGTCCGCCATGGCGACGGATGGACCACCGTCTATGGCCATGCGAGCAAGCTGCTCGTCCAGCGCGGGCAGAGCGTGCGCCGCGGGCAGACGATCGCGCTGTCGGGCGACACCGGTTTCGCCGACCGGCCCGAACTGCATTTCGAGCTGCGCAAAGGCCGCGCGCCGGTCGACCCGCTGGCGCAGTTGCCCGATCGATAGCTTGATCTCTCCTCCCGCTTGCGGGAGGGGAGACGGCCATGGCCTACTCCTCCGACCTCCTCCGCCTGCTGTCGACCCGCGGCTATGTCCACCAGCTGACCGACGGCGCCGCGCTCGACGCGCTGGCGGCGAAGCAGGTCGTGCCGGGCTACATCGGCTTCGACCCCACCGCGCCGTCGCTACACGTCGGCAGCCTCGTCCAGATCATGATGCTTCGCCGGATGCAGCAGGCCGGCCACAAGCCCATCGTCCTGATGGGCGGGGGGACCGGCAAGATCGGCGACCCCAGCTTCAAGGACGAGGCACGCAAGCTGTCGAGCGCGGAGACGATCGGCGCGAACATCGCCTCGATCCGCCGCATCTTCGAACGCTTTCTCACGTTCGGCGATGGCCCGACCGATGCGGTGCTGCTCGACAATGCGCAATGGCTCGACGCGCTCGAATACATCCCCTTCCTGCGCGAGGTGGGGCAGCATTTCTCGGTCAACCGGATGTTGTCGTTCGACTCGGTCAAGCTGCGGCTCGACCGCGAACAGTCGTTGAGCTTCCTAGAGTTCAACTACATGATCCTGCAGGCCTACGACTTCCTGGAGCTGTCGCGCCGCGCAGGCTGCCGGCTGCAGATGGGCGGCTCCGACCAGTGGGGCAACATCGTCAACGGGATCGAGCTTGCGCGCCGCATGGACGGCACCGAGGTGTTCGGGCTGACGACGCCGCTCATCACGAAGGCGGACGGCAGCAAGATGGGGAAATCGGTCGACGGTGCGGTGTGGCTGCACGAGGACCAACTCTCGCACTACGATTACTGGCAGTTCTGGCGAAATACCGACGACCGCGACGTCGGCCGGTTCCTGCGGCTGTTCACTGACCTGCCGCTCGACGAGATTACGCGGCTCGAAGCGTTGGAGGGCGCGCAGATCAATGCCGCGAAGAAGGCGCTGGCCGACGCCGCGACCGCATTGTGCCGGGGCGAGGCGGCCGCGGCAGAAGCTGGGGAAACGGCGCGGCGGACGTTCGAGGAGGGCGCGGGCGGCGAGTCGCTGCCGAGCCTCCCCGTTTCGGGTGCGATCGGAATCGTCGATGCGCTGGTCGGACTGGGCCTCGCCGCCTCCAAGGGCGAGGCGCGGCGGCTCATCAAGGGCGGCGGCGCGCGGGTCGCGGGCGAGCAGGTGGCGAGCGACGCCCACACGATCACGGTGGCGGGCGAGCCGGTGCGCGTGTCGGCGGGCCGGAAACACCACGGCATGCTGCTGCCGGCCTGAAAAGTCGGCCATTTTGGGGCATTTACGTCGGATTCACTCCTCGACCCCAAGCTGGGCGGTGGAGGAGATCGACGATGGCGGCAAGCTGGGCGCAACTACCGCCCAATGAACACAGGACCGAGCCGCGCGACGAGGTGAACCACCGTGCGCGCGCGACCGATCTCGTCGCAGGCTGTCCGCTGCCGATGCTGGTCGTCAACATGTCTCCCCATGGCATGATGGCACGGTGCGAGGTGCCGCTCGCGCCCGGTGATCGCCTGCGGATCGTGCTGCCCAAGGCGGGCGCGCAAGCAGCGGAAGTGCGCTGGTCGCTGGGCGGTCGGATCGGGTGCCAGTTCGACCAGCCGATCGCGCTGGGTGACTACGTGTCGGCGCTGGCGGCGATGCGCTGATCCTCAGCCCGACCGCAGCATGGCGACGCCGGCGTCGCGCTCGAACAGGTACAGCGCCGCGCGTGCGGCCTGTCCCCGTGGCTGCGCAAGGCCGCCGTCACGATCGATGAGCAGTCGCGCATCCTGATTGGCGGGTACGATCAGTTCCGTCAGCAATTCCGGCGTCACCAGCTTCGAGGTCGCCTCGCCCGACTGGCGGGTTCCCAGCAACTCGCCCGCACCGCGCAGCCGCAGATCCTCCTCCGCGATGCGGAAGCCGTCATTCGTCTCGCGCATCAGCGTCAGCCGGGCACGCGCGGTCTCCGTCAGCGCCGCGCTGCGCACCAGCACGCACACCGACCGCCCCGGTCCGCGCCCGACCCGTCCGCGGAGCTGGTGGAGCTGAGCGAGGCCGAACCGGTCGGCATGCTCGATCACGATCAGCGTCGCGTTGGGCACGTCGACCCCCACCTCGATCACCGTCGTCGCGACCAGCACGCCGATCCGCCCAGAGGAGAAGGCAGCCATCACCGCGTCCTTCTCCAGCGGCTTCATCCGGCCGTGGACCAGGCCGACCCCGCTCCCATCCTGCGCATCGCCGAACCGCATCTGCAACGCCGCCGCGCGCGCCTCGGCGGCGGCCATGTCGCTGGTCTCGCTCTCCTCGACCAGCGGGCACACCCAATACGCCTGCTTGCCCTCCGTCAGATGCCGGCCGAGCGCACCGACCAGCTCGTCCAGCCGATCCTCCGACACCACCCGCGTCTCGATCGGCTGGCGACCCGGCGGCATCTCGTCGAGGCGGCTGACGTCCATCTCGCCATAGTTGGCGAGCGTCAGCGTGCGCGGGATCGGCGTCGCGGTCATCGCCAGCAGGTGCGGTGGCTTGTGCGCCTTGTCCTGCAGCAGCAGCCGTTGCGCGACGCCGAACCGGTGCTGCTCGTCCACCACCACCAGGCCGAGGTCGCGATACGCCACCGCCTCCTGGAAGATCGCGTGGGTGCCGACCAGCACGTCGATGCTGCCGTCGGCAAGACCCATCAGCACGCCCTCGCGCACCCGCCCCTTGTCGCGCCCGGTCAGCGCCGCGACCTCGATCGGCAGGCCGGCGAACAGCCGCCGCAGCGAGTCGAGATGCTGGCGCGCGAGGATTTCGGTCGGCGCGAGCATCGCCGCCTGCGCGCCCGCCTCCACCGCCGTCAGCATCGCGAGCGCGGCGACCAGCGTCTTGCCCGCGCCCACGTCGCCCTGGAGCAGCCGCAGCATCGGCGCCTGCTGCGCCAGGTCGCCCTCGATCTCCGCCACCGTGCGCGCCTGCGCGCCGGTCAACGCATAGGGCAGCGACAGCGCGTCGCGGAGCCGGCCATCGCCCGCCAGCGCCCGCCCCCGGCGCTTGCGCTGGTCGGCCCGCACGATCGTCAGCGCGAGCTGGTTGGCGAACACCTCGTCATAGGCGAGGCGCGTCCGGGCAACCGTGTCCGCCGGATCGGCATGCACCCGCACGATCGCCTCGCGCCAGCCCGGCCAGCCGTGCTTGGCCAGCAGCGACGGCTCGATCCACTCGGGCAGCTCGGGCGCGCGCGCCAGCGCCTGCGCCACCAGCGCGCCGAGCCGGCGCGACGTGATCCCCTCCGTCAGCGGGTACACCGCCTCGCGCGCCGCCGGTCCGTCAGGGTCCGCGGGATCGCCGACATAGTCGGGATGGACGATCTGAAGCTCCTGCCCGTACATCTCCAGCCGGCCCGACACGCGCCTGGGTTCTCCCACCGGCAGCACCTTCTTCGCCCAGCCCGATCCGCCGCCGAAATAGACAAGGCTGACGTAATTGCCGAGCGCGTCGGTCGCCTGCACCCGCGTCGGCCCCCGCCCGGCGGACGACCGATGGCTTTGCGCGGTCAGCACGATCGACACCGTCCGGCCGGCATCCGCCATCATCAGCTCGTCGCGCTCGATCCGATCGATCCAGCCGCTCGGCAGATGGAAGAGAAGGTCGACGACGCGCGCCAGCCCCAGCCGTTCCAGCGGGCGCGCGAGCCCGGGGCCGACGCCCTTCAGCGCCGTGACTTCGGCGAACAACGGATTGAGGATGTCGGGGCGCATGGCTATGTCCGGGTGATTACCCCAGCCCACTTCGGTCATGCCAGCGAAAGCTGGCATCGCCGTGTTGGTGGTGGGACCTTCTCACCGGGAGATGCCAGCGTACGCTGGCATGACGTCTATGGCGCCAGATCACGACACCCGCATCAAGCGCACCCGCTTCCGCGCCTGGCACCGCGGCACGCGCGAGGCGGACATGATCGTCGGCGGCTTCTTCGACGCGCATCACCTCGCCTGGACCGCGGCCGAGTTCGACTGGTTCGAGGCGCTGATGGAGGAACAGGACGTCGACATCATGGGCTGGGCGATCGGCTCGATCCCGTGCCCGCCCGAATGGGACGGTCCGATGATGCGGACGATGCGGTCGATCAATTATGTGACGACTGCCCGCTAAAGCCAACCTTCCTCCGTCTACCCTGAGCTTGTCGAAGGGCTGCCTTTCTTCGCCAAGAAGGACAGTGCTTCGACAGGCTCAGCATGAACGGCGATTACGAGTATCGCACTCACGTCATGCCCGACCTCAAGACGATCCTTTCGGCCACCCGGCCGCTGACCCTGTCCGGCGTTCCCGGCGGGTTCCTGCCGTCGCTGCTCGCCGATCTCGCGCGCGCGGCGCCGCGGCGGCTGGTGTATGTCGCGCCCGACGAGGCGGCGATGCGCGCTGTCGCCGCGACCGCGCCCTATTTCGCGCCCGAGCTGGAGATCATCCAATATCCGGCCTGGGACTGCCTGCCCTATGACCGCGCCAGCCCCACGCTACGCGTCCAGGCGGAGCGGATCGCCGCGCTGCACCGGTTGCAGGCGACTCCGGCAGGTCCGCAGCTCGTGCTCACCACCGTCAACGCCGCGACCCAGCGCACGCTGACGCCGTTCCGCCTGCGCCAGCTCGTCGCGACGCTGAAGGGCGGCGAGCGGATCGGGCGGGACCGGGTGGCGGCGCTGCTGGCGGCGAACGGCTATACCCGGACCGAGACGGTCCACGACCAGGGCGAATATGCCGTGCGCGGCGGCCTCGTCGACCTGTTCCCGAGCGGCGAGGAGCAGGCCGTGCGGCTCGACTTCTTCGGCGACGAGATCGAGAGCGTCCGCACCTTCGACCCCGCCGACCAGCGCACCACCGGGCGCGTCGACCGGTTCACGCTGCTGCCCGCGTCCGAGGCGCTGCTCGACGAGGAGTCGGTCAAGCGGTTCCGCGGCCGCTATCGCGAGCGCTTCGGCGCTACCGCGACCGGCGATCCGCTATACCAGGCGGTGAGCGACGGGCGTCGACTCGCGGGCATGGAGCATTGGCTGCCGCTGTTCGAGGACAAGCTGGTCACGCTGTTCGATCACCTCGGCGACACTTCCGCCGGTGAGGGGACGATCGTGGTGCGCGACTCGGGCGTGGCCGCGGCGGCGGATAGCCGGTTCGACTCGATCACCGACTATCACGAGAACCGCGTCCGTGCGGAGGGCGCGCAGCCCGGCAGCTATCGCCCCCTGCCCGCCAAGGCGCTGTACCTCGATCGCCAGGAGTGGGCCACGCGGCTGGCGGACGCGACCGCGCACCTCGTGTCACCATTCCACGAGCCGCAATCGGCCGCCGTGCTCGACTTCGCGGTCGACGGCCCGCGCGATTTCGCGCCCGAGCGGGCGGCGCAGGAGAATGTCTACGAGGCGGTGGTCGCGCACATCGTCCGGTTGCGCAAGGACGGGCGCAAGCCGGTGCTGGCGAGCTATTCGGTCGGTGCGCGCGAGCGGCTTTCCGGGCTGCTCAAGGACCATGACCTGACCGGCATGCGCCCGGTCGAGACGTGGCAGGAAGCGCTTGGGACATCGGCAGGCGGCGTCGCGCTGATCGTCCTGCCGCTAGACCACGGCTTCACCGGGCCCGGCGTCGCGGTGCTGACCGAGCAGGACATGCTCGGCGACCGGCTGGTCCGCCGCGCCAAGCGCCGCAAGTCGGCCGACGCGTTCCTGGCGGAACTCGCGACTCTATCGCCGGGCGACCTGGTGGTCCACTCGGAACATGGCATCGGCCGCTATGAGGGGCTGACGCAGGTGCCCGTCGCCAAGGCGCCGCACGATTGCGTCGCGCTGTCCTATGCGGGCGGCGACAAATTGTACGTGCCGGTGGAGAATCTGGAGGTTCTCTCCCGCTACGGCTCGTCGGACGAGGTCGCGACGCTGGACCGGCTGGGCGGCGAGGGATGGCAGCGGCGCAAGAGCCGGATGAAGGAGCGGATCCGCGAGATCGCGGGCGAGCTGATCGCGACCGCCGCCGAACGCGCGCTCCACCCGGGCGACATTATGGAGCCGGACCATAGCGGCTATCCGAGCTTCGTCGACCGTTTCCCCTACACGGAGACCGACGACCAGGAGCGCGCGATCGCCGACGTGATCGACGACCTCCAGGCGGGCAAGCCGATGGACCGACTGGTCGTCGGCGACGTCGGCTTTGGCAAGACGGAGGTCGCGCTGCGCGCCGCGTTCGTCGCGGCGATGGCGGGCAAGCAGGTGGCGGTCGTCTGCCCGACGACGTTGCTCGCCCGCCAACACTTCAACAACTTCTCCGCCCGCTTCGAAGGCTTCCCGATGAAGATCGGTCGGCTGTCGCGCCTCGTCACCGCCGCCGAGGCCAAGACGACGCGCGACGGGCTGACGGCGGGCACCGTCGATGTGGTGATCGGCACCCACGCGCTGCTGGCCAAGAACGTGGATTTCAAGCGGCTCGGTCTGGTGGTGGTGGACGAGGAACAGCGTTTCGGCGTCACCCACAAGGAGCGGCTGAAGGCCCTGCGCGCCGACGTCCACATGCTGACGCTGACCGCCACGCCGATCCCGCGCACGCTGCAGATGGCGATGAGCGGCATCCGCGACCTGTCCGTCATCCAAACGCCGCCGGTCGATCGGCTGGCGGTGCGCACCTACATCATCCCGTGGGACCCGGTGGTGCTGCGCGAGGCGCTGCTGCGCGAACATTATCGCGGTGGCCAAAGCTTCGTCGTCACGCCGCGCGTCGCCGACCTGCCCGACATCGAGGAGTTCCTGAGGAAGGAAGTGCCCGAGGTCCGCTACGTCGTCGCGCACGGCCAGATGAGCCCGTCGCAGGTCGAGGAGCGGATGAGCGCCTTCTACGACCGCAAGTTTGAGGTGCTGGTGTCGACCACCATCATCGAGAGCGGTATCGACATCGCGTCCGCCAATACGATGATCGTCAACCGCGCCGATCGGTTCGGGCTGGCGCAGCTCTACCAGCTCCGCGGGCGCGTCGGCCGGTCGAAGACCAGAGCCTACGCCTACATGGTCACCCCGCCCGAGCGGATGGTGACGGAGGCGGCGGACAAGCGGCTGAAGGTGCTGTCCGATCTCGACTCGCTCGGCGCCGGTTTCCAGCTCGCGAGCCACGACCTCGACATACGCGGCGCAGGCAACATGCTGGGCGACGAGCAGTCGGGGCACATCAAGGAGGTCGGCTTCGAACTCTACCAGTCGATGCTGGAGGAGGCGATCATGGAGGCCAAGGCGGGTGGCATCAAGGCCCGCGCCAAGGACCTGTCGCCGCAGATCAACGTCGATGCGCCGATCCTCATCCCCGAAGACTATGTGCCGGACCTCGACCTGCGCATGGGCCTGTATCGCCGCCTCAACGACGTAGAGGATCGCGCCGGGATCGACGGCTTCGCGGCCGAGATGATCGACCGGTTCGGGCCGTTGCCCGAGGCGACGGCCAACCTCGTTACGGTCATCGAGATCAAGCTGAACGCGAAGGCCGCCTGCGTGTCGAAGATCGACGTCGGGCCAAAGGGCGCGCTGGTCGCGTTTCAGGACGATACGCCGCCCAACATCCCGGGCCTGCTCGCCTATGTCGAGCGACTAGGGGGCGTCGCCAAGCTGCGGCCGGACAGCAAACTGGCGATCACGCGCGCGTGGGGCGATCCGGCGGCGCGGCTGAACGGTGCGCTGCAACTGTCGAAGGGGCTGGCGAAGGCGGCGGTGTGAAATAACTACGTCATCCCAGCGAACGCTGGGATCTCGTTCGACGAAGTACCGAGCCAACGAGACCCCAGCTTTCGCTGGGGTGACGGGCGGGGCGGGAACGGTCGCTACCCGCTATGATCCGCGACGATGCGCCAGCCCTCGCGCCGGTGCTCGAACAACAAGGTCGTCGGCCCGTCCTCGCCGGCACCCACGCCTTCCAGATGGTATCGCGCGAACACCATGAGGTGAGCGGGGTCCACCGGCCGGGTTCCCAGGATCGCGAAACTCAGCCGGCCGCGCCGGTTGCGCCCGCCCGCGAAGCTCGCGCGGTAGTGGCCGGCGATCGCGTCGCGGCCCTGGACGAGGCCCGCCTTCGTCACGAACGTCGCGTCGGGCGCGTAGATCGCGACGAACCGCGTGAGGTCACCGGCGTTCCAGCCCTCCGCGCTGTCGGCGAGCGCGCGCTCGACCCCGGCGCGCGGCGTGGCGGCGGGCGCGGCCGCCAGCAGGATCGGGAGCATCGCCATCGCGATCGATCGCATCATCGGTCCTCCAGCAGGCGGGCAAGCGCATCGATGCCGATCGGCTCGGCGCACAGGAAACCCTGGTACAGGTCGCAGCCCAAGGCGGCGAGCCGGTCGCGCTGCTCGACCGTTTCGACGCCCTCGACGATCGTGCCGAGCCCCAGAGCCCGCGCGATGCTGACCACGCCGTCGAGCACTGCGCGGTCGCGCGCCGAGCCGGTGACGTCGCGGGTGATCGCCTTGTCGATCTTGAGGTAGTCGATCGGCAGCGCCTTGAGATAGGCGAGGCTCGAATAGCCCGTGCCGAAATCGTCCAGCGCCACTCGGCACCCCGCCGCGCGCAGCCCGGCGAGCGCCGCCGCCGCGGTGTCCAGGTCGAGGATCAGCCCGGTCTCCGTCACCTCCACCGTCAGCCGATCGGCCTGGAAGCCGCTCGCCGCCACCCGGGCGAGCACGCGATCGGCGAAGCCCGGCGCGGCGATGTCCTGCGCCGTGACGTTGATCGCGAGGCGCAGGCGCGCGAGCGGCCCGGTCCACGCCGCCGCTTGCCGCAGCGCGAGCGTCTGGATGTGCGCGGACAGCGCGCCCGACAGCCCGCCCCGCGCCGCCGCCGCCAGCAGAGGCTCGGCGCCCAGCGTGCCGAGTCGCGGGTGCGCCCACCGCGCGAGCGCCTCGACGCCGACGATCCGCGCGTCCGAAAGCGTCACCTGCGGCTGGAACAGCAGCTCGACCTCGCCACGCTCGATCGCGTGATGCAGATCGACGGCCAGCGCGTCAGGCCCGTCGTCCGCCGGCGGCGCGTCGGCGCGAGCCGCCTGCACCTGCTCGCGCAGCCGGTCGAGCAACGCCATGCCGTTCTCGCCCGTCACCGGAGCGGTGAGCGCGATGCGATGGCCGACGCTCACGGTAGCGCCGGCCGCGACGAACGGCTCCGACAGACGCGCCGCGATCCCGCTGGCGACGAGCGGGCCGACGTCGGCGGGCCGCTGCGCCACCCGGTCGGGCACGACCAGAAACTCCGATCCCGCCACCCGCAAGACCATCGCCGCGGCGCCGAGCGCATCGGCCGCCGCCTGCGCGATGCGGCGCGCGGCACTGCCGAGCACCTGATCGCCCACCGCGCGGCCCCAGGCGGCGTTGACCACCTCGAACCGTTCGAGCGCGACGAGCAGCACGGGCGCGTCGTGGCCGTCCGCCAGCACGGCGTCGACCCGGGCGAGCGCACCGCCGGGTCCCGCCCATCCGCTCGCCTCGCCCGGCCAGTCGCGGTCCGATGCCTCCAACCGCGCGACGTGAACGGCGGCGCTGGCCAGGATCAGCGCCAGCGTCTCGGCCGACGGATCGACGGCCGCATGGGTGGCGCCGACGCCCAACGCCTCGCGCAGCAGCGGCGCAGCGCCCGTCGCAACCAGCGCCCCGCCCCGGCGCGCGACCGCACGGCTCAGCGCCCGCCAGCCTGTCGGCAACCGGTCCAGCCCGGAAAGGTCGGCAAGCGCGATCTGGACGGGGCCGTCGAGGAACGCCGCCGCCGGGTCCGGCCCCTCGCCGTCGATCACGCTCCAACCAAACGGCTTCAGGTCGGCGCGACGGGTGACGGCCTCACCGAACGCCAGGAACACCGGCCGGCCCTCCGCCGCATCGTCCCCCTGGCTCATGGCGAAGCTGTAGCAAGCGCCCGCGCGCGGTCCAACGCCCTTGTTTGCGCCTCCCGTGCGTCCTAGCTGCCGTGCATGGCGAACCCCACCGAACCCACGGCATCGCCCATGATCGACCGGCACGGCCGCACGATCAGCTACCTGCGCATCTCCGTCACGGATCGCTGCGACCTGCGCTGCCGCTATTGCATGGCGGAGCAGATGACCTTCCTGCCCCGGTCCGCGCTGCTGAAGCTGGAAGAGATCGCGATCATCGCCGAGCGGTTCATCGCCCGCGGCGTGCGCAAGATACGCCTGTCGGGCGGCGAACCGCTGGTCCGCCGCGACGTCGGCGAGCTCGTCCATCGCCTGGGGAGGCATCTGGGGGCCGGGCTCGACGAGCTGACGATGACCACCAACGGCACCCGGCTGGCGCAATATTCCGGCGAGTTGGCTGCATCGGGCGTCCGGCGGATCAACGTCAGCCTCGACAGCCTCGACGCCGATCGCTTCCGTCACATCACCCGCCATGGCGATCTGGCGCAGGTGCTGGGCGGCATCGCGGCGGCGCGCGCGGCGGGGCTGGCGGTGAAGATCAACACGGTCGCGTTGAAGGGCCTGAACGAGGATGAGCTGGGCGCGATGCTGGGCTGGTGCGTGGCGGAAGGCCATGACCTGACGCTGATCGAGACGATGCCCTTGGGCGCGATCGACGAGGATCGGGTGGACCGGTTCCTGCCGCTGACGACGGTGGTGGACCAGTTGCGCGTCGACTTCCCGCTGGTGCGCGACGATCATCGCACCGGCGGCCCGGCCCGCTATTGGCGGGTCGAGGGCACCGCCACGCGGCTCGGCCTGATCTCGCCGATGACCGCCAATTTCTGCGATGGGTGCAACCGCGTCCGGCTCACGACGGAAGGCAAGCTTTATCTGTGTCTCGGCCATGACGAGCAGGTCGATCTGAAGGCGGCGTTGCGGAACGGCGGCATCGCGGCGTTGGACGCCTCGATCGACCAGGCGCTGACGCTGAAGCCCGCGCGCCACGATTTCCAGATCGCCGCCGGCGCTGCCCCTGCGGTTCGCCGGCATATGAGCGTCACCGGCGGATGACCGCCTTCGCACGGCGGGCGCTGGTCGCTTCGCCGACCGCGCCGGCACAGGCGGCGGCGGCCGAACTGCGGGAGATGGGCGATTGGGTCCCGCTCGATCAGGCGGACGTGGTGATCGCGCTGGGCGGCGACGGGTTCCTGTTGCAGACGCTGCACGCCGCGCTCGAGCGTCCGGGATCCGGCGCGCCGGTGTTCGGGATGAACCTTGGCACGGTCGGCTTCTTGATGAACGAGTGGCGGCATCACGGCCTTGATGCGCGGCTCGATCGCGCGCGGCCGTTCAAGGTCGTGCCGCTCAGCATGACCGCGACCACCGTCGACGGACGCACGCGAACCCTGCCCGCGATCAACGAGGTCTCGCTGCTGCGCGAGACGCGGCAGACCGCGAACATCCAGGTGACGGTCAACGATCGCGTGGTGCTCGACAGCCTGGCCTGCGACGGCATCCTCGTCGCGACGCCGGCGGGCTCCACCGCCTACAATTTGTCCGCGAGCGGGCCGATCCTGCCGCTCGGCTCCGCCCTCGTCGCGCTCACGCCGATCAGCCCGTTTCGCCCGCGTCGGTGGCGCGGCGCGATCCTGCCGGACAAGGCGCGGATCGGGTTGCGTATCCTGGATGCCTCAAAACGCCCCGTGTCTGCCGTCGCAGACCAGCGCGAAATCCGCGACGTCGCCGAAGTGCGGATCGAGATGGACCGCGGTCGCGAGCTGACGCTGCTGTTCGATCCAGAGCACGCGCTCGACGACCGGATCACCATGGAGCAATTCATCGCGTGACGCTCCCGCCCAACCAGGGTTGCATCCGCGGACGCGGTGCGTATAGCGGCGAGACCGAGCGCATTCCCTGATAGCTCAGCGGTAGAGTAGGTGACTGTTAATCACTTGGTCGTTGGTTCGAATCCAACTCAGGGAGCCATCGCGATCAGGCCTAAGCGCCTGATCGCCCAGAGGATCCTGAAATCGGCGACATGATCTGTGGTCGGTGGAGCCGATCCGTTCATCGCCCGTTCCACTCGTGTCGCCCATGACGATGCGCTGTCGTCGGTTGACGGCTTGGAGATACGAGGATGAGAACGTTTCGCTTCGGGCGCGGGCTGATGGCCGCGGCGCTCGCTTCCGCAACGCTGCTGGCGGCCGGCTGCGCGACGGAGACAAACTATCGCCCCGCGACAGGCCAAGGCTTCGATCGCACCGGCTATTCGGAGCGGATGGTGGAGCCCGGCCGCTGGCTGGTCACCTTCGCCGGCAACACGGTGACGCCGCGTGACACGGTAGAGCGCTACCTTCTGTTTCGTGCGGCAGAGCTGACACTGCAGCAGGGTGACGACTATTTCGTGATGGTGGACCGGGACACCGATCGCCAGACGCGGACTTATTCGACCGGCCTCGGCTATGGTGGCGGGTTCGGCGGATTTGGCGGCGGGTACGGTGGCTTTGGTGGTGGGTTCGGCTACGGTGGGTTCGGTGGCGGTTTCTGGGGCCCCTCATGGCGCTATCACGGCATCGGCGGCTGGGGCGGCTGGGGCGGCTTCGGCGGCTACGACGACATCCAGACGGTCGACCGGGTAGAGGCGGAAGCGCAGATCGTCATGAACCGGGGTCCGGTTCCGACCGGCAACGTCCGCGCGTTCGATGCGCACGCCGTGGTGCGGACGCTCGGGCCGTCGATCGTCCTGCCCAAGGACGGCGGTGGTCGCCCGCCGGCTTACGGTCGGTACGGTGGGCCGGGGCCGGGTGTTCCGACCCCGCCGCCCGCCGGCGGTTCGTATCAGTGACGAAAGGGGCCGGGGCGGAGACGCCTCGGCCCTTTTGCTGTCGGGGCCAGGCGGCGCGGGTGATGACGGTTGAGCGTGCCCGGCTCTTGTCCTACCCCATGGCCATGACCCGTCCAGGCCCCAGGCGTTGACAGCCACGATCGCGCTGGTCGACGACGATCGCAATATCCTTACGTCGGTGTCGATCGCGTTGCAGGCCGAGGGGTTCGTCACCCGCCTCTATTCCGACGGCGACACCGCGCTTCGCTCGCTGCTGGACAACCCGCCCGATCTGATCGTGCTCGACATCAAGATGCCGCGCATGGACGGGCTGGAGCTGTTGCGTCGCCTCCGCGAGCGGGTCACGACGCCGGTCATCTTCCTTACCAGCAAGGACGACGAGCTGGACGAGGCGCTGGGCCTGGCGATGGGCGCGGACGACTATATCGCCAAGCCTTTCTCGCAACGGCTCCTGATCGCCCGCATCCGCGCCATCCTGCGCCGGGCCGAACTTGCTCAACCGATCGCAGCCGACGGGTCCCCTGCCCCTCCGGCCGAGGAGGCGATCCGCCGCGGTCGTCTGTCCATGGACCCGGCGCGGCATCGCGTTTCCTGGGGCGAGGCGGTGGTGACGCTCACCGTCACCGAGTTCCTGATCCTCGAAACGCTAGCGCAGCGCCCCGGCGTCGTGAAGACGCGCAACCAGCTGATGGACACGGCCTATCACGACGACATCTATGTCGACGACCGTACCATCGACAGCCACATCAAGCGCCTGCGCCGCAAGTTCCGCCAGGTCGATCCCGAGTTCGATGCGATCGAGACACTCTATGGAGCCGGTTATCGCTTCTCGGACGGTTGAGACCGATCTTGCACTGCGCTGGTCGGGCAACCTCTCGCTCACCCGGCGCATCCTGGCGGTCAACATCTTCGCGCTGGCGATGCTGGCGGGGGGGTTCTTCTATCTCGACTCTTATCGATCGCGGCTGGTCGACTCGCGGCTCGGACAAGCCTCGCGCGAGGTGCGGCTGATCGCCGAGGCGCTGGTCGGCGCGTCGGCGCAAGCGCGGCAGCCGTTGATCGTCCGGTTGTCCCGCGACACCGGCGCGCGCATCCGCCTGTTCGCGGCCGACGACAAGCCGATCGCCGACAGCCGGTCGCTCGGCGTGCGCAACCTGGTGTTGCACGATCCCTCGCAGCAGGGGTGGCGGATGGAGGTCGCGCGTTGGCTCGACGCCATCATCGACATCGTCGTCGGGAGCCCTCGCCCGCCGCTCTATCGCGAGCGCACCGACGGGCGCGGCTGGCCCGACGTGCAGGCGGCGCGATCGACGCGGGCGCGGGTCGCCACCGTGTGGCGCGCGCCGGACCGGACCCCGGTGCTCACCGCCGCCGCGCCGCTCGGCGACGGGACGGTGGTGATGACCACCACAAACGCGCGCGACATCACCGGCACGGTGCGCAACGAGCGGTTCCGGCTGAGCGTCGTGCTGCTGATCGTCGCCATCGTGTCGATCCTGCTGTCGCTTTTCCTCGCGCGAACCATCGTGCGCCCTCTGCGCCGGCTGGCGCGTGCGGCGGTGCGGGTGCGGCTGGGGCGCGCGCGCGAGGTGGTGGTGCCCCGCCTGCCGGACCGGCGGGACGAGATCGGCAGCCTGGCGCGCGCGCTGTCGGACATGAGCCTAGCGCTGCGGGCGCGGATCGACGCGACCGAGGCGTTCGCCGCCGACGTGACGCACGAGCTCAAGAACCCGCTAGCCTCGCTGCGCTCCGCTGTGGAGGGCCTGTCGATGGTCAGCGACCCTGCGCTCCAAGAACGCCTGCTCGGCATCGTGCGCGAAGACGTGCATCGGCTCGACCGGCTCATCACCGACATCTCGGAGGCGTCGCGCCTCGACGCGCAGCTCAGCCGCGCGAAGTTCGAACCGGTCGACGTCGACGCGCTCCTCGCCGGCCTCATCCACCAGCGCACGCAGCGCGGCGTCGAGCGCGGCGTGCGGGTCCGCTACGATCATCGGCCGGCCGAGCAGCTCGTCGTGGCCGGCGAAGGCGCCCGGCTGGAACGCGTGTTCGAGAACCTGCTCGACAATGCGATCTCCTTCTCCCCCGACGGTGCGATCGTCTCCGTCGCGGCACAAGCGGATGGCGCCATGCTCGACGTGCGGCTGGAGGACGAGGGCCCGGGCGTGCCTTCCGATGCGCGCGAGGCGGTGTTCCGGCGCTTCCACTCGGTTCGCCCGGAAGGCGAGGCGTTCGGGCGCCACTCCGGGCTGGGGCTGGCGATCGCCCGGACGATCGTGGACGGCCACGGCGGGACCATCCTGGCCGAGCCGCGTGAGGATCGGCTGAGCGGCGCGCGCTTCGTCGTCCGCCTGCCGCTGGCCGAACGTCTACCATCGACCGACCGATCGTGAACGCGCCCGCCGGAACAATCCACGCCACCACGGTCGCGATCCGCGACCGGGCCGTGCTGATCGAGGGACCGTCGGGCGCGGGCAAGTCCGATCTCGCGCTTCGGCTGATCGATCGCGGCGCGGTGCTGGTGAGCGACGATCGCACCTGTCTCGCCTCCGAGGACGGCACGCTGTATGCGGAGGCGCCGGCGACGATCGCGGGCAGGCTGGAGGTGCGCGGCGTGGGGATAGTCGACATGGCCTCCCAAGGCCCCCTGCCCGTCGCGCTCGTCGTCGTCCTGGGCGAGCCCGAGCGGCTTCCCGAGCTACGGACACGCGAGTTCGCCGGCGTCGCGGTCCCGGCGGTCACGATCCGGCCGTTCGAGGCGTCCGCGCCGATCAAGGTCGAGCTCGCGCTGGCCCGGATCGCATGAGCGATCAGCCGCAGGAGATATTGCTCGTCACCGGCCTGTCGGGCGCGGGCAAGTCCACCGTGCTCAAGACGCTGGAGGATCTGGGCTGGGAGACGGTGGACAACATGCCGATCCAGCTTCTCGACCGGCTGCTCGACGCGCCGATGCCGGAGGGCGCACCCGACACACAGCCGCTCGCGGTCGGCTTCGGCGCGCGCACGCGTGACTTCGTGCCCGAGCGGATCGTCGCCCGCATCGAGGCGCTGCGTGCGGCGAAGGACCGCGACGGCGCGGGTCGCGAGATCGGCCTGCTGTTCCTCGATTGCGCGGGCGTTGAGCTGGAGCGCCGCTACGACGAGACGCGGCGGCGGCATCCGCTCGCGCTCGACCGCCCGGCCGGCGACGGCATCGCCCGCGAGCGCGAGCTGCTGGCGCCGCTGCGGCGATGGGCGAACCGGCTGATCGACACGACCGATCTGTCGTCTCATCAACTCGCCGGCCAGATCCGCGACACGTTCGGGCGTGAGGGACTGGGCGACACGACGTTGCAGCTCCTGTCCTTCGGCTTTTCGCGCGGGCTGCCGCGGCAGGCCGATCTGGTCTTCGACATGCGGTTCCTGCGCAACCCGCACTGGGTGCCGGAGCTGCGCCCGCGCACCGGGCTCGACCCCGACGTCGCCGCCTATGTCGCCGCCGACCCGGCCTATGAAGAGGCCGTCGGGCGGATCGAGGAGCTGCTCGGCCTGCTGCTTCCCCGCTACCATGCGGAGGGCAAGGCCTATGTCACCGTCGCGATCGGCTGTACCGGAGGGAAACACCGGTCCGTCCATGTGACGGAGCGGGTGGCGGGGTGGTTGCGCGAGCATGGTTTTTCGCCCACGGTCGTCCATCGGGATATGGCGACCGCCCCGCAGGACTCGCTCGAGGGTCCGCCGGCACGCCGATGATTGAGGCGCAGGCGTACGCATGATCGGGCTGGTTCTGGTGACGCACGGCCGGCTAGCCGACGAGTTCGTCACCGCGATGGAACATGTCGTTGGCAAGCAGGAGCGTGTGCGGACGGTCGCGATCGGGCCTGACGACGACATGGAACAGCGCCGTGCCGACATCGCCGCCGCGATCGCCGACGTCGATACGGGCCGCGGCGTGATCCTGCTGACGGACCTGTTCGGCGGCACCCCGTCCAACCTCGCAATTTCGTTGCTGGAACGCGGCCGGGTCGAGGTGATCGCAGGCATCAACCTGCCGATGCTGATCCGGCTCGAATCGGCGCGCAAGGCGATGGGCGTCACCGCCGCGGTCGCCGCCGCGCGCGAGGCGGGGCGCAAGTATATCTCGGTCGCGTCCGAGGTGCTGGGCGAGGCGGCGGCGTGAGCGGCAATGCGAGCGAGGGGGCGGGCCGGGTCGCCAGGACGGTGCTGATCGCCAACCGGCGCGGGCTCCATGCACGCGCGTCCGCCAAGTTCGTGACGCTCGCCGCCACCCAGCCGGTCGAGGTGTCGGTGGAGAAGGACGGCTCCGGCTCGGTCACCGGCACGTCGATCATGGGTCTGATGATGCTGGGCGCCGCGATGGGCGACCACATCACGATCAGCGCCGACGGCGCGGGCGCGGAGGTCGCGGTGGGCGCGCTCGCCGGTCTGGTCGAGGCGAAGTTCGGCGAGGACTGACCGGCCGCGCCTCTCATGCCCCGCACGATCACCGCTTTTTCCAACCCGCTGGTCCGCGAGGTGCGCAACCTGCGCGACAAGCGGCACCGGCGCGAGCAGCGGCGGTTTCTGGCCGAAGGGCTGCGCATCCTGACCGAGGCGCGCGAGACCGGGCGGGTGCCGGAGTTGTTGTTCTATGCGAGCGGCACCGCCCACCCGTTGCTGGCCGCGCTGGTCCGCAGCGTGGAGGCGGCGGGCGGCGAGGCGATCGAGACGACGCCCGACATCCTCTCCAAACTGTCGGGCAAGGACAATCCGCAGACGGTGGTCGGCGTGTTTGACGAGTTGCCGACCGATCTGGAGCGGCTCGACCGGAGCGCATCGGGCATCTGGCTGGTGGCGGAACGGCTGCGCGATCCGGGCAACCTCGGCACCATATTGCGCACCGGCGACGCGATCGGCGCGGGCGGGCTGATCCTGATCGGCGAGTGCGTCGACCCCTTCTCCGTTGAGGCGGTGCGCGCGAGCATGGGGGCGATCTTCACGGTTCCCGTGGCGCGCGCCGGGTGGGACGCGTTCCTGCCGTGGCTGCGGTCCGGGCCGGGGCAGCTCGTGGGGCTGAGCCTGGACACCGACACCGATTACCGCGCCGCCCGCTATGCCGCGCCCGCGTTCCTGCTGACCGGTAACGAGGCGCAGGGCCTACCCCCGGACTATGCCGCCGCGTGCGATCTGCTGGTGCGCATTCCGATGCTCGGCAAGGCGGACAGCCTGAACGCCGCGGTCGCCACGGCGGTGATGGGGTATGAGGTGCTGGCGCAACAGCGGGGATAATGCTCCGTATTCCTCGTCACCCCGGCCTTGAGCCGGGGCCCCGCTGCCTCCTGCCCGCGCGCTAGAAACGGGGCCCCGGGTCAAGCCCGGGGTGACGGATAGTTTGTACGCTTCTCACTCCACTGCCGTCAGCTTCGTCAACGGCCGCACCGCGCTCTCCACCGCTGGCGGTGCCTCGATCGCCTTGCCGCCGGTGTCGATGTTCAGCGCCTCGAACCGGCGCGCGCTCGTCAGCACGTTGCTCTCCAGGCTGCCGACAAACGCGCCATAGGCCGACACCGCGCTTTCGAGGTTGCGCCCCAGCCGCCCGACATGCCCGCCCATCACCGACAGCCGCGCGTACAACTCCTTGCCGAGCGCGGCGATCTCGCGCGCCTGGCTCGCCAGTTTCTCCTGCCGCCACACCGCCGACACGGTGCGCGCGATCGCGATCAGGTTGGTGGGCGTCGCCAGCAGCACGCGGCGATCGAAGGCGAAGTCCCACAATGTCGGGTCGTGCTCCAGCGCGGCGGACAGGAAATGCTCGCCGGGCACAAACATGACGACATATTCGGGCGAATCGTCAAACTGGCTCCAATACGCCTTGTTGCCGAGCCCGTTGACGTGCGCGCGCATCGACGCGGCGTGGGCGGCGAGCCCCGCATGCCGCTCGCGCTCGTCCACCGCGCCGAACGCGTCCTGATAGGCGTTCAACGACACCTTGGCGTCGATGATGAGCGACTTGCCGCCCGGCACCTTCACCACCGCGTCGGGGCGCAGCCGGCCGCCCTCACCATCGGCCACCGAAACCTCCATCTGGAAGTCGGTATGCTCGGCAAGCCCGCACGTCTCCAGCACGTTGCGCAACTGCTGCTCGCCCCAGCGGCCGCGCGACTTGGGCGCGTTGCGCAGCGAGTTGACGAGCTTCGCCGCCTCGCTCGACACCTTTTCCTGCCCGATCCGCATCGAGTCGATCAGCCCGGTGAGGTTGCCGAACGCGTCGCGCCGCTCCGCCTCGACACGCGCGACGCCCTCCTCGTAACGTTGCAGCCGCTCGTTGACCGGCTGGAGCAGCGCCTTCAGCCCCGCGCCGGCATTCTCCTCGGACTGGCGGAAACGCGCGTCGGCGCGTTCGAGGAACTGGCGCTGCGCGTCGCCGAGCAGCTTGTTCGCAACCTCGCCGAACTGGCCGGCGAGCACGTCCTTCGCCTCGCGCAATTCGGTCAGCCGCGCGTCGGCCGATTCGAGCTGGGCCGCCAGCCGCGCCTCGAACGCGTCGGCCTGCAGGTCCATCTTCTCGTCGAAGCCCGCGACCTCCGCCTCGAGCCGGGCGACGCGGGTGCGTGCCACCTCCCGCTCGTCGCGCGCGCCGTCGAGATCGATCCGCAGCCGGTCGGCGACGGCGGCGCGCTGCTCCGCGCCGGCGAGGTCGACGATCGCACGGCGGAAGTCCGCCTCACGCGCGTCGCGCTCGCCCTGCGCGGCCCTGGTCCCGCGTGCGCCCGCCAGCCAGCCGAGTACCAGGCCGACCGCGAGCGCGAGGAGCGCCGCGACGACGATCAGCAGCGTGGCGCCGGTCATGCGGCTTGGCCGGCTAAGGTCGCAAAGGTCCTACCATCCTCGCGTGCGCGCGTGCGGGCCGGAAGGAGGCCGGACGATTGGGGATGGAGCGGACACTGCGTCATGTGCGGGAACGTATCACGAACGTCCTATGATCGACAAGTGGTCCGCGGCCCCCCTTTCCCGTCATCCCGGACTTGATCCGGGATCCCGCTTCTTCCCGCGGCTAGAAGCAAAGCGGGACCCCGGATCAAGTCCGGGATGACGGGAAAGGGTGGGGCGACGCCGCAAGGTTCCGCAAACCCCTCACCCCGCCTTGCGTGCCTTCGCGAGTTTGCGCATCACCATGTCGCGCTTCAGCCGCGAGATGTGGTCGATGAACAGCACGCCGTTCAGATGGTCGATCTCGTGCTGCATGCACGTGGACATAAGGCCGTCCATGTCCGCCTCATGTTCCGCGCCCTGCTCGTCCAGCCAGCGGACGCGGCAGCGCGCCGGCCGCGTCACCTCCGCATATTGATCGGGAATCGACAGGCAGCCCTCGTTGTAGGTCGACAGCTCCTCGCTGACCCAGACGAGCTCGGGATTGATATAGGCCTTGGGGTCGCGGACGCGCTCGGGCTCCGCATCTTCGGCCTGCACCTCTGCCGGCTCTCCATCCACCGCCGCCCGCTCCTGCAGGTCGATCACCACCACCCGCGTCAGCACGCCCACCTGCGGCGCGGCGAGGCCGATCCCGTTGGCGGCGTACATCGTCTCGATCATGTCGGCGGCGAGCCGGCGCACGTCGTCGGTCACCTCCGCCACGGGCGCGCAGGTCGTGCGCAGGCGCTGATCAGGGACTTCGACGACGGAGAGGACGGGCATGGCCGCGGGCTAGGAAGCGGGGCGCAGGACGTCAAGCCGGGCGGCTCCACGAAAACAAGGCGCGCATGAAGAAGGCGTCATTCCACTCCCGCCGCATTGCGGCATGCGCCCGCGCGCTGTACGCGGCGCGTCGACATGCCCGCGGCCGCCTATTTGCCCAGCACCTATCGCGGTGCCGTGTCGCCCCGCCGCCGCCTGCTGGCGCTCGCGCTCGCCTTCGTCGTCGTCGCTCTGGTGATCGGCATGCTGCTGGGGCTGGGCATCGTGCCCGGGCTGCGCCGACCCGAGCAGAAGCCGATGATGGCGACCTTCTCGATGCTGCCGCCGTCCGAGAAGCCCGCCGCCGTCACCAAAACGGTGAAGAAGGAGAACAAGGCGGCCAGCGGCGCCGCGCCCAAGAGCGTCGTGCCGCCGACGCCACACGTCGCGCCACCGCCTCCGCCGCCCGTCGCCTCCGCCGCGCCGCCCAAGATGCTGTCGCTCAACAAGGACCAGTTCGCGTCGTCCGACATCGGCGCGCTGCCGTCGCACCAGGGCGAGGGACTGGGCGACAAGGGCGACGGCAAGGACAGCGCGGCGCCTTATGGTCCGGGCGAAGGGCCCGGCGGCGCGCCGCTCTATCCCGTCCGCTGGTATCGCGAGCCGACCAGCGCCGAGCTCGCCTTCTACATTCCAAAGGGCGGCATCCCCAGCGGATCGGCGAACATCGCCTGTCGCATGATCGAGCATTACCATGTCGAGAACTGCCGCGAGCTCGACGAGACGCCGGTCGGGTCCGGCCTGTCGCGGATGCTGCGCCAGGCGGCGTGGCAGTTCCTGGTCGTGCCGCCCCGGCGCGGCGGCAAGGAGATGCTGGGCGAATGGGTGCGCATCCATTTCGACTGGACCGAGCGCCGCGAGCGTGCGCCCGAAAGCACGGGCATCGCGGGCGGCCCTGGTCACCCGCCGCCGGACGACGACTCGCACTGATCGCGCAATTCTTAACCTATGCGTCTGGCCAACTTGAACATGCATCAAGGTGGCGGGGCGGACGACGCCTACCCCGTCGCGGCGTGCGGAGGAGTTGTATGTTCGACATCGAGATCGACGATCGGGCCGGGCTGGTGGACGTCCGCCTGTCCGGGCTGATGAGCGTGGAGGAGGCGCGCCGCTACATCGCCGACCTCGGCTCGGCCTTCATCCGCCATCACATGCGGGCGGGGTATCTGATGCGGATCGACGTCAGCCTCGCCACGCTCCAGTCGCAGGAAGTGCTCGCCGCGTTCCAGGACCATATGGCGCATTTTCCGAAGGCGCGCCGGATCGCGATCGTGACAGGCGACTCGCTCGTTCGGATGCAGGTACGCCGGGTGATGACGCAGGATTACGCCCGCGTGTTCGCGACCGCCGGCGAGGGGCTCGTCTGGCTGCTGTCCCCCGACGCGGCCGCGAGCGCCGCCTGATCGCTCGGAGTTAGTCGGACAACGCGCCTCGGCGCGTTTCAAACAAACTCTCAGCTCACCGGCCGCCGCGCGCGCATGGCCTGGGCCAGCGTGCCCTCGTCGAGATAGTCGAGCTCGCCGCCTACCGGCAGGCCATGTGCAAGCTGCGTGACGCGCACCGGGAAACGCTCGATCCGCTCGGCGAGGTAATGCGCGGTCGTCTGCCCCTCCAGCGTCGCGTTCATCGCCAGCACCACCTCGTCGATCCCGCCCGCCTCGACGCGCGCGACCAGCCGGTCGATCGCGAGGTCCTCGGGCCGCACGCCCTCCAGCGCGGACAGCCGCCCGCCGAGCACGTGGAACCGGCCGGGGAACAGCCGCGAGCGCTCTAGCGCCCAAAGGTCCGCCACCTCCTCCACCACGCACAACGCGCGCGCGTCGCGGCGCGGGTCTGCGCAGACCGAGCAGGGATCGGACGTGTCGACGTTGCCGCAGGTCGCGCAGGTCGCCAGCCGCTCGTCCACCGCCTCCAGCGCCGCGCGCAGCGGCCCCATCGCGGCATCGCGCTTCTTGAGGAGGTGCAGCACCGCGCGCCGCGCCGACCGCGGGCCGAGGCCGGGCAGACGGGCAAGCGCCTGCGTCAGCGCCTCGATCTCGGGGGATGCCATCGGCGATATATGGGCTCCCCCCGCCGTCATGCCAGCGAAAGCTGGCATCGCCTCGTTGTAGGGCGACCCCAGCTTTCGCCGGGGTGACGACGGCGGTAGGGACACCTCATGCGGCCAGAGCGAAGCGGACGATGCACATAGTCTTCATGGGAACGCCCGGCTTCGCGGTGCCGGTGCTGGACGCGCTGGTGACGGCAGGGCACGACCTCGTCGCGGCGTACAGCCAGCCGCCGCGGCCCGCCGGGCGGCGCGGGCGCGAGCTGGTCGCCTCGCCCGTCCAGCGCCGGGCGGAGGAGCTGGGCATCCCGGTGCGCTGCCCGGTGTCGCTGAAGGGCGCGGACGAGCAGGCGGCATTCGCCGAGCTAGGTGCCGACGTGGCGGTGGTCGCGGCTTACGGCCTGATCCTGCCGCGCGCGGTGCTCGATGCGCCGGTGCATGGCTGCCTCAACACCCACGCCTCGCTGCTGCCGCGCTGGCGCGGCGCGGCGCCGATCCAGCGCGCGATCCTGGCCGGCGATGCCGAGACGGGCGTTGCGATCATGCAGATGGAGGCGGGGCTCGACACCGGCCCGGTGCGACTGGAGGGACGCACGCCGGTCGCGCGCAAGACGGCGGGCGAGCTGACGGCGGAACTGGCGGCGATGGGCGCTGCGCTGATGGTGCGGGTCCTGGCGGACCTCGACGACCACCCGCCCGTACCGCAACCGGCGCAGGGCGTGACCCATGCGGCCAAGATCGACAAGGCGGAGGCGCGGCTCGATTGCTACGGCACCGCGGCGCAAGCGGAGCGGCAGGTCCGGGCGATGAACCCGGCGCCGGGCGCCTGGATCGCGATCGCGGGCGAGCGGGTGAAAGTGCTGGCCGCCGACTCGCTGCCCTTCACCTTTCCCGGCGGCGAGGGCACGACGGTCGACGGGCTGCTGACGATCGCCTGCCGCGACGGTGCGCTGCGGCCCACGCTGGTGCAGCGCGCGGGGCGCGGCGTGACGAGCACGGCAGAGCTGCTGCGCGGCTTTCCCGTCCCGGCCGGTACCATGCTGGTGTGACCCGCTTCGCGCTGACGGTTGAGTGGGACGGTCGGCCCTTCATGGGCTGGCAGCGGCAGAACCATGGCCCGAGCGTCCAGGCGGCGATCGAGCGCGCGGTGCTCGCCGTCACCGGCGAGACGGCGTCGGTCCAGGCCGCCGGGCGCACCGACGCGGGCGTCCATGCGACCGCGATGCGCGCGCATGTCGACGTGGCGAAGGACATCGCGCCGTTCCGGCTGGCCGAAGCGCTCAACGCGCGGCTGCGGCCCGATCCGGTCGCGATCCTCGCCTGCGAGCCGGTGGCGGACGATTGGCACGCGCGCTTCTCGTGCGTCGCGCGCCATTACCGCTACCGCATCGTCAACCGCCGCGCGCCGCTGACGCTGGAGCGCGGGCTCGCCTGGCTGGTGACGCGCCCGCTGGACGAGGGCGCGATGCGGGCGGGCGCCGCGCGGCTGGTCGGGCGGCATGACTTCACAACCTTCCGCTCCGCGCACTGCCAGGCGGACAGCCCGGTGCGGACGCTCGACCGGCTCGACGTGGTCCGGGACGGCGAGCGGATCGACGTGTTCGCCTCGGCGCGCTCGTTCCTGCATCACCAAGTGCGCTCGATGGTGGGCTGCCTCTCGATGGTCGGCCAGGGCCAGTGGACGCCGGACAAGCTGGCCGATGCGCTGGCGGCGCGCAACCGGGCACGGCTGGGGCTGAACGCGCCGCCGGACGGGCTGTATTTCGTGGGGGCGGAGTATTGAGTTGGTCGCCCTCACCCTTCCCACTCGCTGCGCGAGCGGGCCCCTTCCCTCTCCCGTTGGGAGAGGGAGGGAGCGCCGTCAGGCGCGGAAGGGTGAGGGCGACCGCCTACCGAACGAACCGCGCGGCCAACTCGACGTGCGTCGACCAGCGGAACTGCCCTACCGGCTGCACCCAGTCGAGCCGGTATCCGCCCGCGACTAGCGCCCCCGCATCGCGCGCGAAGCTCGCGGGGTTGCACGAGACATAGGCGATGACGGGAACGGCGCTCGCCGCCAGCGCCGCGACCTGGTCCTGCGCGCCGGCACGCGGCGGGTCGATGACGGCGGCGTCGAAGCGCGACAGCTCCTCGGCCGTGACGGGTCGGCGGAACAGGTCGCGATGCTCGACGGTCAGCGCGCGTCCGGCACGTGCGCCCGCCGACTTCAGCGCCAGCACCGCATCGCGCGCCGCCTCCGCCGCATGGACGCGGCCGGGCAGCGCCAGTGCGAAGGTGCCGAGGCCCGCGAACAGATCCACCGTCGCAGTGGATGCTCCGACGGCCTCGCGCACCGCTGCGACCAGCGCCGCCTCGCCCTCCGCCGTCGCCTGGAGGAAGCCGCCGGCCGGGAACGGCACCGGCACGCCGCCGAGCGTCACGGTCGCCGGACGCGGTTCCCAGCGTGGCTCGGACCCATAACCCTCATCGAGCGACAGGCGCGCGAGGCCATGCGCCTGCGCGAACGTGGTCAGCGCCTCGGTCGCGGCCAGCCCCTCGGCGGTGACGCCCGCCAGGCTGACGTCGACGCCGCCGTCGATCAGCGTCATCTGCACGTCGGCGCGGCGGCGCAGCTTCATCCGGGCGAGCAACTTCCTGAGCGGGCCGACGAGCGCGAACAGCTCGGGCGCAAGTACCCAGCACTCGTGCAGGTCGACGATGTCGTGCGAAGCAGCGGCGGTGAAGCCCAGCCGGACGCGTCCGCCTTTCGCTTCGGCATGCAGCGTCGCCCGGCGGCGGGTGCGCGGCGGCGAGACGAGCGGCGGGCGGACGGGCGCGGACAGGCCCTGCGCGACGAGCGCGGTCGCGACGCGGTCGGCGACGAAGCCCGCGTAGCTTGCGTCGTCGAGATGCTGGAGCTGGCAGCCGCCGCAGACCGGGAAGTGGCGGCACGGCGGCGCCTGGTGGTGCGGGCCGGGGACCACAGCGCCGTCGGCCGTCAGCGTGTCGCCGGGTGCGGCGAAGGCGGCGTGGCGGCCGTCCTCCAACACGCCGTCGCCCCGCGCGGCGACGCGCAAGATGAGGTTCGCGGCGACGCGCGGGACCGGACTGTCGTTCACAACGACGCCCGCGCGGCCGTCAGCGCGTAAGCGAGGTCGTCGGCGATGAACGCCGCCCCGCACGCGCGCGCCGCCTCGCCGTTGAGCCAAACCGCCGCGCAGGCCGCGTCGAACGGGTCCACCCCGCCGGCCAACATAGCCGCGGTTGTGCCCGCCAGCACATCGCCGCTGCCCGCGGTCGACAGCCAGTCGCTCGCGTCGCCCGCCAACGCCACCCGGCCATCGGGCGCCGCGATCACCGTGTCCGCGCCCTTGTAGGCGACGACCACGCCGGAGCGGCGAGCGGCGTCGCGCGCGCGGTCGATCTTGGAGCCCGGCAGGTCGCCGAACAGCGCCTGGAACTCGCCTTGATGCGGGGTCAGGATCACGGCGCGGCGCAGGGCGGCCAACTCCTCGGGCGATACCAAGCGCAGCGCGTCGCCGTCGATCACCAGCGGCCAATCGGTGGCGAGCACCGCCGCCACCCTGCGCCGCGCCTCGTCGTCGCGGCCGAGCCCGTTGCCGACGAGCACCGCACCGATGCGGGGGTCCGCCAGCGCCTCGGGCGACCAGGCGCGGCGCACCAACGCATGCGGCGGTCCTTCCCCACCATCGAGCAGCAGGACGTATCCGGCCCCTGCCCGCATCGCCGCCGTGCTGGCGAGCAGCGCGGCGCCGTGCATCGGCCCGGGCACGACCGCGACCATGCCGCGCGAGAACTTGTACGCGTCCGGCCCCGGTCGCGGCAGGTCAGGCCGGGCGAGCACGTGCACGTCGCTCGGCATGGCGATCCCGAGGTCGATCAGCCGCACCGTTCCGCAATAGCGCGCGCCGGGTTGCACAATATGCACCGGCTTGGCGGCGCCGAGCGCGAGCGTCAGGTCGAAACGCGGCACCCGCCCGAACACCGCGCCGTCGTCGCTCGCAACCCCGCTCGGTACATCCACCGCGATCCGCAGCCGGGCGGCGCCGGCAAGCCGGACCAGCGCGGCCTGCGCCGACTCCGGCAGCGCGCGCGAAAGCCCCGTGCCGAACAGCGCGTCGACCAGCACAGGCGCGGGCGCCGCGTCGGCCAGCGTCTCGACCGGACCCGACCAGCCGGCACGGGCGGCGCGCGCGAGATCGGTCGCCGGCTCGCCCAGCGCGGCCACGCGCACCGGCAGGCCACCCCGCGCGAGCGACGCCGCCGCGACCCAGCCGTCGCCGCCGTTGTTGCCCGTCCCGCATAGGACCAGTACCTCCGCGCCTGCCGCCAACCGATGGACGGCGGCCGCGATGCCCTCGCCGGCGCGACGCATCAGGTCGGCAAGGTCGACACCGGACGCCGCCTCCGCCTCCTTCATCCGCGCCGCCGTCAGGACGGCCGCGCCGGCGAGCGGGATCATGCGGATCGCTTGCCCACGGTCGCGGGCAGGCGGTAGCGGTCGTTGCCGATCTTCACCTCGATCTCGTCGCGACCGACGACCGTGATGGTCGCATCCTGCGCGCCGTCCGCGGCCATGACGCCACGGCCGTCGGTGGTGACGAGCAGCCGGTGGAAGCCGCCGTCGGCATGATGGAGCGTCAGGACGAGGCCGCGCGGGGACGTCTCGCGATCGACGGTGCAGGTGCGCGTCATCGTCGACGCGCCGCCGGTGGCGCACAGGATGCGGCCGTCGTCCGCGGCTTGCGCGTTGGCGGCGGCTTCGGCCTGCACGAGGGCGGGATCGGGCTGGGCGGCGGTGTTGTCGCCAGAAGGAGAATGACACGCCGCCGACAGTGCAAGCACTGACAGCCCTAATCCGTCATGCCAGCGAAAGCTGGCATCTCTGCGAGGCAGGTCCTTCCTGCGCGGAGACCCCAGCGTTCGCTGGGGTGACGGGTAGAGTAGCGATCCGGGGCGAGGCCGCTCAAATATCCGCATACACGTGCCTCTCCGCCGCCGCGCCGGGATGGGTCAGCGCGCCGGTGCGCGCCGGGCCGACGTTGCGTGAATAGCGCCACAGCGCGCCCGAGCCATAGGCGTTGACCGGCGCCCGCCAACCTGCGCGGCGGTCGGCCAGGATGTTGGGATCGACCAGCAGATCGATCGTGCCCGCCTCCGCGTCGATACGGATCGGGTCGCCGTCCTCCACCAGCGCGATCGGGCCGCCGTCGGCGGCTTCTGGCCCGACATGGCCGATGCAGAAGCCGCGCGTGCCGCCCGAGAAGCGGCCGTCCGTCACCAGCGCCACCTTCTCGCCCATGCCCAGCCCATACAGCGCGGCGGTGGTGGACAGCATCTCGCGCATGCCCGGGCCACCCTTTGGGCCTTCGTAGCGGATGACGACCACCTCGCCCTCGCGGATCGCGCGCGCCTCGACGGCGGCGAACGCGTCCTCCTCGCAATCGAACACCCGCGCCGGGCCTTCGAACACCAGCCGGTGCATGCCCGCGACCTTCACGATCGCGCCGTCGGGGGCGAGGCTGCCCTTGAGGCCCACGACGCCGCCGGTCGGCGACAGCGGGTCGGTCACCTCGCGGATCACCTTCTGCTCCGGGTTCCACGTCACCCGGTCGATATTCTCCGCGAGCGTGCGGCCGGTGACGGTCATGCAGTCGCCGTGGAGCAGGCCTGCACCCAGCATCGTCTTCATCAGCATGTAGACGCCGCCCGCATCGTGCATGTCGCGCGCCACATATTGCCCACCGGGCTTCAGGTCGGCGAGATAGGGCGTCGAGCGGAAGAAGCCGGCGACGTCGAACAGGTCGAGCTCGATCCCCGCCTCGCTCGCCATCGCGGGCAGGTGCAGCGCGGCGTTCGTCGATCCGCCGGTCGCCGCGACGATGCGGCATGCGTTCTCGAACGCGTCGCGGGTGCAGATGTCGCGCGGGCGCAGGTTGCGCTCCACCAGCTCCATCACCTGCACGCCAGCGGCATGCGCGATCTGCTCGCGGCTGGCATAAGGCGCGGGTGCCATGTTGCTGTTGGGCAGGCTCAGCCCGATCGCCTCGGCGACGCAGGCCATGGTGTTGGCGGTGAACTGCCCCCCGCACGCGCCCGCGCCGGGGCAGGCGACCTTCTCCAGATCGTGCACCTCCTCGAGCGGGCATGCGCCGGCGGCATAGCGGCCGACGACCTCGAACACGTCGACCACCGTCACGTCGCGGTCCTGGAACCGACCGGGCAGGATCGATCCGCCGTAGACGAAGATCGACGGCACGTTCAGCCGGAGCATCGCCATCATCATGCCGGGCAGCGACTTGTCGCATCCGGCGAAGCCGACGAGCGCGTCGTAGCAATGCCCACGCACCGACAGCTCGACCGAGTCCGCGATCACCTCACGGCTGACCAGCGACGACTTCATGCCCTGGTGGCCCATCGCGATACCGTCGGTGACG
>NZ_CAXSHM010000007.1:0-75225 GCF_964237335.1 uncultured Sphingomonas sp. | reverse complement strand
CGTGTTGAAGCGGCGCGGCATCCCGCCGCCGGCGATCACGCCCGCGCGCGCGACGTCGGCCTGCGCGTCGAGCGTGATGTTGCACGGCGCGCTGTCGTTGCCCGCCGAGGCGACCGCGACGAAGGGCTTGGCGATGTCCTCCTCGGTCAGGCCCATCGCATAGTAATAGGACCGGTGCGGCGCGCGCTCTGGGCCGACGGATACGTGGCGGCTGGGCAGCCGGGACTTGTCGTGGGGCATAGCCGGCGGGTTAGGGCGTGCCGTGTGGAGGGGCAATCCCAATCACCACCCTACCGTCACCCCGGACTTGACCGGGAGTCCCGCTACCTTGATGGGTCGCGACTAGGAAGAAGCGGGGCCCCGGGTCAAGCCCGGGGTGACGACATGAGAAGCCGTCACGGCGGCCTACCCCAGCGCGTCGAGCGCCTTCTGAACGCCGTCCATCGTGAACGGCTTCTGCAAAACCGGCCGGTTCTTGTGCTGGGGCGCGACCGTGTCGTCGCTGCCGCCGGTCGCGATCAGGAACGGCGTGCCGCGCGCCGCGAGCGCGTCGGCGATCGGCCAGCTCTTCTCCCCGCCGCGCAGGTTGACGTCGAGGATCGCCGCGTCGAAGCCGCCGGCCGAGACGAGTTCCAGCGCGCTCGCCACATTGTCCGCGCTGCCCGCGACCTGCCGGTCGAGCACCTCAAGGAAATCCTCCAGCATCATCGCGATCAGGGGTTCGTCCTCGACGAGGAGGATGCGGACGGGAGCGGTCATGCCAAGCCTTTGGGCGGGCGCCGAAGATTGCGCAAGCGCCGCCTCGTTACGATCGCGTCATTAACTTCGGACATTATCTTGGCGATAGTGCGTCACGCGCGGCATCGGCGAGCTGCTGCACCGAAAACGGTTTGGGCAGGAACGCGACGTTGTCGAGGTCGATCGAGCGGCGTAGCTGTTCCTCGGCATAGCCAGACATGAACAGGATCGGCAGCTCGGGCCACCGCTCGCGCACCGCCCGCGCCATCGTCGGGCCGTCCATCACCGGCATCACCACGTCCGACACCAGCAGATCGGGCTTGGGCCCGGTCCGCAGCAGCTCCAGCGCCGCCTCGCCGTTCTCGGCCGTCAGCACGGTATAACCCTGGCGCACCAGCGCGCGCTCGGCGACCGCGCGGACCATCGCCTCATCCTCCACCACCAGCACGGTACCGGTGCCCCAAGACGCCGCCGGTTTCTCGCGCACCGGCTTGGCCGGCCGCGCGGTCACCGGCGCGTTGTGGACGGGCAGGTAGATGGTGAAGGTCGCGCCCTCGCCCGGCCGGCTGTCGGCGAAGATATACCCCTCCGACTGTTTGACGATGCCGTACACGGTCGAGAGGCCAAGGCCGGTGCCCTTGCCCACCTCCTTGGTGGTGAAGAACGGCTCGAAGATCTTGGGCAGCACGTCGGCCGGGATGCCGACGCCGGTGTCGCTGACCTCCAGCGCGGTATAGTCGCCGATCGGCATGATGTCGTTGCCCAGCCGGCGCACGTCGGCGGCGGACACCGCGCGCGTCTGGATCGTCAGCGTGCCGCCCGCGCCGCCCTTGTCCTGCGGGTCGCGCGTCATCGCATCGCGCGCGTTGACGGCGAGGTTCATCACGACCTGCCCCAGTTGCCCGGGATCGGCCCGCACCGCGCCCAGCCCGCGGCCATGATGGACGTCGAGCGTGACCGTCTCGCCCAGCAGTCGCTTCAACAGGTTCGATACCTCCGACACGACGTCGGGCAGTTGGAGCACCTGCGGCCGGAGCGTCTGCTGGCGCGAGAAGGCGAGCAGCTGGCGCGTGAGCCCGGCGGCGCGGTCGGAGTTGTGCCGCACCTGCTGGATGTCGTCGTAATCGCTGTCGCCGGGCGAGTGGCGCATCAGCATCAGGTCGCAATGGCCGATGATCGCGGTCAGGATGTTGTTGAAATCATGCGCGACGCCGCCCGCCAGCTGGCCCACCGCCTGCATCTTGGTCGCCTGTTCGGCCTGGCGCTTCAGCCGCGATTCCTCGCTATTGTCCTTCAGGCTCAGCAGCACCGCCGCGTCGCCCAGCCCGCGCGCGCCCGCGATCGTCAGCACGACTGGCTCGTCGGGGCGGCCCTTCAGCCGCACGGCGATGTCGGTCTTGTGCGTCGCGCCGCCCGCGAAGCGGCGCACCGCGTCCGCCACCGCGCCCTTGTCCTCGCGCACCACCAGGTCGCCGGGATAGAGCGGCAGCGCGACCGGATCGACGCCGGCGGCGCGCGCGAACGCGTCGTTCATCTGCGCGAACCGCCCCTCGCGATCGACGAGCGCGATGCCGACCGGCATCATCGCGACGAGCGAGCGGGCGAGCCCGGCGGCGCTGGACGGCTGGCCGGGCGCCTCCTCCTCGTCCAGCAGCGCCAGCAGCACCGGCGTACTGTCCTGGCCCTCGCCCGCGTCGCCCGCGTCGGCGAACGGCACCTGGATCAGCCGCAGCGGGTTGCCCGAGCGTTCAGCGACGAAGCGCAACTGCCCGCGCTCGTCGGTGTGCAGCAGCTCGGCGAGGTCCGCGCCTGCCGCCGGGCCCGCGATCCCCGCCCGCGCCGCCAACACGCGGTTCGCCGCGATCAGCCGCCCGTCGGGCGTCGCCACCGCGGCCATGATCCCGGCCGCGCCCAGCCGATCTCCCTGCGCCCCGGCGAGCGCCGCCGACAGCTCGGCCACCGGATTAGGGCTACTGGCGAGGGAGAACCGCCACACGAGCACGTCGTCCTGCGCACCTGCGCGCAGCACCTCGACGCCGAGCGCGCCGCCGGACAGGGCCAGGCCGCTCGCCGCGCCGTGCCCGTCGCGCCAGGCCGCGCGTCCGGCCTGCCCGAGCGCGGCGATCCCGCGGTCGTCGAGCGGCAACCCCGGCGGGGTCGGCAGGCCGGCGAACAGCTCGCCATAGCGATCGTTGGCGCACACCAGCCGGCCGGCGCGATCGGTCACGGCGAGCGCATCGGCATCTAGGTCCGCCACCGCGCGCACGACGTTCCAGTCGACCGGTAGCTCTTCCTCGGCGGCAGAGGGCGCCAGCCGCCGCCAGGCGACGACACCGCCGCCGATCAGCAGCGCCGCGCCCACGAACCCCACCGCCACCGCCAGGTCGCGGGTCAGCGCGAACACCAGCGCCGCCGCGATCACGCCCGCCCCGACGGCGATCAGCAGCGCTTCACGTACCGAGGATCGGGTCAGGACGGAGGAGGGAAGCGTCGCCACGCGCGTTAGTCGGGCTCGACCGCGCCTGCGTCAAGCGGCGCGGCCGAGCCCGTCACGCCATCCTACCAGACGCGGACGCGCTGGTCGGACGACAGATACAGTTTCGTGCCGTCGGCGGGTTTGAACGCCGCGTACCATGGGTCCATGTTGCGGACGATGTTGGCGCGATACGTGTCCGGCGAGTGCGGATCGGTCAACAACCGCTGACGCAGGTTCGCGTCGCGATAGTTGCGCCGCCACACCTGCGCCCAGCCCATGTAGAAGCGCTGGTCGCCGGTCAGCCCGCCGATCACCGGCGCCGGCTTGCCGTTGAGCGATCGGTGATACGCATCGTAGGCGCAGGAAAGCCCGGCCAGATCGGCCGAGTTCTCGCCCAGCGTCAGCTTGCCCTGGACGTGAAGCCCGGGGATCGGCTCATATTGGTCGTACTCCGCGACCAGCTTCGCTTCGAGCGCATTGAAATGCTCGACATCGGCGTCGGTCCACCATTTCGCCAGCCGGCCATGATCGTCGAACTTGGCGCCCTGATCGTCGAAATGATGGCTCATCTCGTGGCCGATCACGGCGCCGATGCCGCCGTAATTCACCGCCGGATCGGCGTTGGGATCGAAGAACGGCGGCTGGAGGATCGCGGCCGGGAACACGATCTCGACCATCGTCGGATTGGCATAGGCGTTGACCGTCATCGGCGTCATGCCCCACTCCCAGCGCTGGAGCGGCTTGCCGAGATGGCCGATCTCGTCATCATGCTGCCAGCGGGCGGCGCGCAGCTTGTTGCCATAGGCGTCGCCGGGCGTGATCGTCAGCGCGGAGTAATCATGCCATTGGGTCGGATAGCCGATCTTGGGCCTGAACGCCGCCAGCTTCGTGTGCGCCTTCACTTTCGTCTCGGGCGTCATCCACGTCAGATGCTCGATCCGGACGTTCATCGCGGCGATGATGTTCTTCACGAGTTGATCCATCGCCGCCTTGGTCGCCGGCGGGAAATACTGCCTGACGTAGATCTGGCTAACGTCGTCCGACAGCGCCCCGCTGGTGAAGCCGACGGCGCGCTTCCACCGCACCTCCTGCTCCGGCGTACCCGACAGGACGGTGCCGCGGAACGCGAACGTCTCCTTGTCGAACGCGGACGGCAGCACGTCCGAATAGCTCTCCAGGCTGCGCACCATCAACTGGTCGCGAAGGACGCCGATCGGGGTCGTGGCGATCAGCTTGGCGATGCCGGTGACGGCGGTCGGCTGGGCGACGATCACGGTCTGGACGGGCGTGCCCACCGCCTGAAGATAGGCGGGGAAGTCGAAGCCCGGAGCACTTTGCACGAGCTCGGCGACCGGCATCTTGTTGTACGTCTTGTCCGCGTCGCGGCTGTCGACCCGCGTCCAGCTTACCTGCGCGATCTGCGTCTCGAAATCGACGATCGCCTTCGCGCGTGCATCCGCATCCGGCTCGCCGGCGAGCGTCAGCATGCGCGCGAGGTGCGCCTGGTATTTCGCCTTGGTGTCGGCGAGCTTGGGGTCGGCCTTCAGATAATAGTCGCGGTCGGGCATGCCGAGGCCGGACTGTCCCATGCGGACGATATAGGTTTCGGGGTCCTTGGCATCCTGGCCGACGCCGACGCGGAACGGTGTCGCGATGCCGTCCCTGGTCGCCTCCGCGGCGATGCGCGCATAGCCCGCCTTGTCGGACACGGCCTTCACCTGGTCGAGCCACGGCTTGATCGGCGCCAGGCCCTTGCCCTCGATCGTCGCCGTGTCGGAATAGGTGGCATAGGCGATGCCGATCTTGCTCGACGGGTCCGCCTTCTGCTTCTCGAGGATGTCGTGCGTGCGCGTCTCCGACAGGTCGGCGAGAACGTCGAACGAGCCATAGCTCGACTTGTCGGACGGGATCGACGTCGTCTTCGCCCAGGTGCCGTTGACGTAATCGTAGAAATCGTCGCCGGGCGCGACGGCCTTGTCCATGCCCGCGAGGTCGACGCCGAAATCGCCGAGCTGCGGCCTGCCCTGCCCACGCGGCGCGACAGGACCGACGGCGGCCTTGGCCACGGTATGCGCGCTGCTCTTGGCGGTTTCCCCCGCCCAGACCGCGCCTGTGGCGACGAGCCCGGCCGCGAGCGCGACCGTGGACATCAAGACAGGATAACGAGACCTCTTCATACTGCTCCCCTTCGAACGATCGTATATCCAGGCGCGAGCGCGCTGCACCGATGTGACGTCATACCGCCGCTTCGGTCGACGTCGCGTGCAATCATGTCGGCTGCGTCACTTTCCCCTGGCGGCGTGGCGGTTGCGCCACTTGCGCGCCATGTGCCAGCGCCAGCCGACCGAGGTGACGAGATAGCCGGCCGCCGACAGGATGAGGGCAAGCGCCAGCAGCCCGACGATCAACGCCGGCGCGCCGTGCGCTACCAGCCGGTGGAGCCAGTCCGCATGCCGGTTGAGATCGGTCGCGATCGGATGGCCGGGCACGACGCGGTCGAGGCTGAGCAGCCAACTGCCGATCTGGTACGCCGCCGCCATCAGCGGCACGAAGGTGATCGGGTTGTTGACGAGCGTCGACCCCACAGCGACCGGCACGTTGGCGCGCGCCGGCAGCGACAGCACGGCGGCGAGCGCCATGTGCGCGAAGGGGAAGATCACGCCGCAGAACATGCCCAGCGCCACGCCGCGCGGCACCGACCGGCGATTGAACCGCCACAGCGACGGCACCAGGATACGGTGCGCGACGGGCTTCAGGAAGCGGTTGCCCTCGATCCCCTCGCGCGTCGGGATATGGTGGCGTGCCCAGCCGGCGACCCGCCCGCCCCGCGGTGGCCCGTCGCCGCGCATCGCGCCCGGGCTCAACCCCGGTCGCGCAACAGCCGACCGGCCTCGCGCTTCCACTCGCGTTCCTTGATCGCCTCGCGCTTGTCGTGATCCTTGCGGCCCTTGGCCAGTGCCAGCTCCACCTTCGCTCTCCCCTGAGCGTTGAAGTAGACCGACAGCGGCACGAGTGTCATCCCCTGGCGCGCGACCGCGCCATGAAGTTTGTTGATCTCGCGCTCGTGGAGGAGGAGCTTGCGCGGCCGCTTGGGGACGTGGTTGTTGCGGTTGCCGTGGCTAAACTCGGGAACGTTGGAGTTCACCAGCCACACCTCCTCGCCTTTCACCTCGGCATAGCTCTCGGCGATCGAGCCGGTGCCGAAGCGCAGCGACTTCACCTCGGTGCCGGTCAGCGCAATGCCCGCCTCGAACACCTGCTCGATCGAATACTCGAACCGCGCGCGACGATTCTCGGCGACGACCTTCTGCTTGTCGAACTGGACGGGTTTGGGACGGGCCATGAAGGGGATGTAGGCGTTTACCGCAAGCGGGGAAAGCGCGGTCGACGCACCGCCGGTTGCTGGATGAGGCGGCTCCGCCATGCTATGCCGTGTGTATGGGAGATGATGCCATGGACTTGCGGGCTGATGTCGAGATGGGTCGCCTCACGTTGCTCGAGGCGTCGGAATTGTCGCGGCTTCTTAGCGAGAAATGGGGTGTCGGTCCTTCCGACATGAATCAGCCCGATTGGCCGGAGGATTTCCTCCTGCCGCTGATGCGGGAGGCGGCGAAAGGTCTGGTGCCCGCCGACCGGCATTTGGCCGACCTGCGTGCTACCTTGTCGCAGGCGATTGCCGCCTGATGTGGTCCCGCAAGTCACTTGGTGATGCTGCTAGGGAGATTGCCGACCACCTTCAGCTCATCGAGCATGTCAAGGCGTTGCAGACCGGTCAAAAGGAACTCGGCCAGGCGGTCGCTATCTTGGGCGACCGCCTGCGGGCGATCGAGACTGAGCTTGCGGTACTTAGGGCTGAGGTGAAGCTCGACGCGTTGAAAGAGGCGCAATCGGTCGTCTACGCTGTCCAGGGTGGCCTCAACCAGCAGATGCAGGACCTGGCCGTCAGGATGGCGACGCACGAGTCCGGCCAAGCGCGGCTCGCGTCGCGGACGACCACTGACGACTAAATCGCCCCCGCCTTCGCCAGCCCCTCATCCACCGCCTCCCGGCTCGCGTCACCCGGCCACGTCATCGGCAGCCGCAGCCCCTGCGGGAAACCCGGCCGCACCCGCGTCATCGCGTATTTGACCGGCCCTGGCGACGCATCGGTGAACAGCGCGGCGTGCAGCGCGAACAGCCGGTCGTGGAGGTCGAGCGCTCGCCCATACTCGCCCGCGGCGCACGCCGCCTGGAACTCCGCGCACAACCGGGGCGCGACGTTCGCCGTCACCGATATGCACCCCTGCCCGCCCATCGCGTTGAACGCGAGCGCGAGGTCGTCGTTGCCCGACAATTGGCAGAACCGCTCGCCGCAGGACGCGCGATGCTGCGATACGCGCTGGAGCATGGCCGACGCGTCCTTCACGCCGACGAACACGTCGGGTGCGAGCGCGACGATGCGCGCCAGCGTGTCGGGCAGGATGTCGGTCGCGGTGCGGGCGGGCACGTTGTAGAGCACGATCGGCAGCGCGGCGCCCCCCTCCATGCCGCGGGCCAGCGCCTCGAAATGGCGGACGATGCCGTCTTGGCTCGGGCGGTTGTAATAGGGCGGCACCATCAGCGCGGCGTCCGCGCCCGCTTCCTTCGCCGCGACCAGATTGGCGGCGGCGACGCGCGTGTCGTTGCTGCCCGCGCCCGCGATCACCGGCACGCGGCCCGCCGCCTGCTCGACGCAGATCGCGACGACGCGGAAATGCTCCTCTCGGTCGAGCGTCGCCGCCTCGCCGGTCGTGCCGCAGGCGACGAGCGCGGACGAGCCCTCCTCGATCTGCCAGTCGACCAGCGAGCGCAGCGCCGCCTCGTCGATCGCGCCATCCTGCCCAAAGGGCGTGACGAGCGCCGGTATCGAACCCGAGAACATGGAATCTCCCCTGCGGCGCCGAGGACGCCCGCCAATGTCTTCCGGCGCCCGCCAATGTCTGCCGGCGCCCGATTGTGGCGCGACAGATACGGCCCGCGCTCCTATGTTGTCCACCATGGGTGACAGGCGGGTGATGGCGGCGAGGATAGTGCTGGGGATGACCGCGCTTGCGTCGGTGGGCGCGGTGGCGGCGCAGGTGGAGTTCGACCGGATCGCGCCGGCGACGACGCCCTCGCCGGCTGCGACGCCGCCGCAGATGGGCGACCCGACGCTGGCCTCCACGATCGCGCAGTGGAAGGAGGTGCAGGCGACCGACCTGCTGCCGTTCGACACCTATGCCTCGTTCCTGATGGCGCATCCCGGCTGGCCGGGCGAGGCGGGCGTGCGCCATGCGGCGGAGAAGCAAGCCAGTACCGGCTCGGACGCGGGCGTGATCGCCTTCTTCGCGCGCTTTCCGCCGCAGACCGCCGCGGGCGGTGTCCGATACGCGCTGGCGCTGGCGGCGCAGGGCGAGCGCGACGCCGCCGAGGGTGCGGCGCGGACGGCATGGCGGCGCGGCGCGATGGCGCCTACGGACGAGGTGACGATCCTCGACACCTTCGGCCCAGGCCTGCGCCCCACGGACCAGGATGCGAGGATGGACGCGCTGCTGTGGGCGGGCGGTGGCCAGGCGGCGACGCGCGAGCTGCCGCTCGTCAGCCCCGCCGCCCGCGACCTGTTCGCCGCCCGCCTAGCGCTCCGCAACGACGCGCCCGAAGCGGCGACCTTCGCGACGACCAGCGACCCGGCATGGGAGCGCCAAGCCGGTTTCGTCGCCGATCGCGCGGTGTGGCTGCGCGACCATGGCGCGGGCGCGGCGGCGCGCGCCTCGCTCGCCCGCCCTCATGCGTTCGCGGCGCCGCCGACCGACCTCGCGCGCTGGTACCAGCTGTCGCTCGGGCTCGCCAAGGGAGCCTCGGTCGACGGCGACTGGAGCCAGGCATATGACATCGGCCGGCAGGTGGACGACGCGCTGCCCGCGGGCGCGGACGTCTCGGCGCTCTCCTATGCCGAGCGCGATGCCTATACCGATCTCGTCTGGCTCGCGGGCCAGTCCGCGCTGCGGCACCTGGGCCGGCCCGCCGACGCGGCGCCGCTGTTCGAGCGCTACTCTGGCGGCTCGCGGTCGCCGTCGATCCGGTCGAAGGGGCTGTACTGGGCGGGTCGCGCCATGGCGACCGCGGGCCAGGCGGAGCAGGCGCGTGCGTACCTCACCCGCGCCGCCGTGCTGCGGGACCAATATTACGGTCAGCTCGCCGCCGAACGGCTCGGCCAGCCACTGGTCGCGCCGCCGCCGTTCGTCCCCCGCCCGGTCGACGCCGCCACCCGCGCCGCGTTCGAGGGGCGGCAGACGGTGCAGGCGGTACGCTTCCTCGGCCGGATCGGCGACTGGCCCGACCAGAGCGCCTTCGTCCGCCAGATCGCGCTGGACGCGCATACCGACACCGACCACGTGCTCGCCGACGAGCTGTCGCGCAGCCTGAACCGGCCGGACCTCGCGGTGATGGTCGGGCGCAGCGCGCTCCAGAACGGGCTATCGGACTATAGCCTGATCGGCTTCCCGACCGTGCCGCTGTCGGCGGACGTCGCCGGCAACTGGTCGATGATTCACGCCATCGCCCGGCAGGAGAGCCAGTTCGACGCCCAAGCAACCAGCCGCACCGGTGCGCGCGGGCTGATGCAGTTGATGCCCGGCACTGCGCGCGGCGAGGCGGGAAAGCTCGGGCTCGGCTGGAACCCCGCCTCGCTCACCGATCCCGTCTACAACGTGCAGCTCGGCGCGAGCTATTTCGACCACATCTATGGCCTCTATGGCAGCTATCCGCTCGCGGTCGCCGCCTACAACGCCGGTCCGGGCAATGTGAACAAGTGGCTGGCCGCGAACGGCGATCCCCGGACCGGCGGCGTCGATCCGGTCGACTGGGTGGAGGCGATCCCGTTCTCCGAGACGCGCAACTACGTCCAGCGCGTGCTGGAGAACGCGGTGGTGTACGACCTCGCCTATCCGGCCCACTCGCGCAGCCAGGGCGCGGCGCGGCTGAGTTGGTATCTGGGCCGGCGGCCGGGCTGAAGGCGTGGGCGCGACGGGAACGGACCGGCCGAACTACATCACGCCCGCAGGACTGGCGGCGTTGCGCGCCGAGTACGAGGCGCTGTTCGCCGGCGAGCGACCGAGGCTGGTCGAGACGGTATCCTGGGCGGCGGGCAACGGCGACCGGTCGGAGAACGGCGACTATCTCTATGGCAAGAAGCGGCTGCGCGAGATCGACCGGCGCCTGGGCTGGCTGTCGAAGCGGATGAAGGCCGCCCGGGTGATCGATCCCACCGCGACGGTCGACCGCGGGCGCGTGTGGTTCGGCGCGACCGTCACGATCGCCGACGAGAACGACAACGAACGCGTGGTGACGCTGGTCGGCGACGACGAGACGGACGCGGGGAGCGGCCGGATCGGCTGGCACGCGCCGATCGCGCGAGCGCTGCGCGGAGCGGCGGTGGGCGACCTGCGCCGCGTCGACCTGCCCGCTGGCGAGCGGGCGTATGAGGTGGTCGCCATCGCCTATCCGACGGCTTGACCTGCCCGCCCGCAGGCGCAACGGTCCCGCCATGTCCGACCACACAGCCACCCGCAACGTCGCCCTGCTGATCGACGGCGACAACGCCTCCTGGCACGCGATCGACCCGGTGTTGACCGTGCTGGCGGAGCTCGGCACCGTCAACGTGCGGCGGGTGTACGGCAACTGGTCCAAGCCCGCGCTCAAGGGCTGGCGCGACATGAGCCTGCGCCACGGGATCGAGCCGCACCAGCAGTTCGACCTGACCAAGGGCAAGAACGCGACCGACATGAAGATGACGATCGACGCGATGGACCTGCTGTTTCGCGGCCGCGTCGAGGGCTTCGGGATCATGTCGTCGGACAGCGACTTCATGCCGCTAGCGATGCGCATCCGGCAGGACGGCGTGCCGGTCTATGGCTTCGGCACTGCCCGTGCCCCCGAAGCGTTCCGCCAGGCCTGCACCCGCTTCATCGACGTCGGCGCGCTGGCGGGCGAGGCGCCGGAGCCGGAACCGGAGGTCGAGGCGCCGCCGCCTGTCGCGCGTCGCACGCGCGGGCGCCGCCGCCCTGCCGGATCGGCCGTGACGGCACCCGATCTCGACCTCGACCTCGACGATGATGTCGACGACGAGCCCGGCTCGATCGCGGCCATCCTGCCGCCGGCGATCCGCGTCGAGAGTCCGCGCATCATCAAGCCGGTGGACGCCGAACTGCTGAAACTTCTGATCGACGCCTATGACTCGGTGCGCCGCGACGAGAAGGGGTATGTCAGCATCTCGTCACTCGGGCAGTTGGCGGGCAATCGGTCGAGCTTCGACGCGCGCAACTACGGCTTCCGCAACCTGTCGGACCTCATCGAAACGGTGCCCAATTTCCAGACGGAGAAACGGCAGGACGGGCGCGTGTTCGTCAAGCGACTGCGTTAGATGCGGTTCGGCGAGCCGAACGAGAACGGTGCATCCGCGTCAGCGGATCGTGAACGCAAAGCCGTGTTGCATCGCGCCCTAAGCCTCGCTAGAGGCGCGTCTCCCGGGAGCACCGGGCGGGCGGGGCCGTAGCTCAGATGGGAGAGCGCTGCAATCGCACTGCAGAGGTCAAGGGTTCGATTCCCTTCGGCTCCACCACCTCTCGCCCGCCGGCCTGCCTGTGATCCGGCGTGCCTGAGCTCGTCCCAACCGCCATCCCCGCCGCGACGCTGATCGTGGTGCGCGATCGGTCGGATAGCCCGCCCGATCTGCTGATGGTCCGGCGCTCCGCCCGTATGGCGTTCGCCGCGGGAGCGCTCGTGTTTCCCGGTGGCCGCGTCGACCTGGGCGACCATCTGCTGGCCGCTGACGACGAGGGCGCCGCCCGCATCGCTGCGATCCGCGAGACGCTGGAGGAGGCCGGACTACCGATCGGGCTGGACGTCGCGCCGGATCGTGTCGCGCCGTTGCGCGCCGCACTGGCGGCGGGCGAGCCGTTCGCCGACGCGCTGACACGGGCGCACGCGACGTTGGCGCCCGAGCGGCTGGTGCCCTTCGCGCGCTGGCTGCCGGCGCACCACATGAGCCGCATCTTCGACACCCGCTTCTACCTCGCGCGCCTGCCGTCCGGTGCGCCCGCGGCCACCGTCGACGGGACCGAGAACGACCGGCTGTTCTGGGCCAGCGCACACGAGGTGCTGGCCCAAGCGGACGCGGGCGCTGCGACGCTCATCTATCCGACGCGGCGCAACCTGGAGCGGATGGCGTTGTTCGGGACGTTCGACGAAGCAGTCGCCAACGCGCGGGCGCATCGCATCGAGACGATCTCCCCCTGGGAGGAGGAACGCGGCGGCGAGCGCTGGCTCTGCATTCCGGAGGGACTGGGCTATCCGATCACGGCGCAACGGATGGCGGAGGCGGTTCGGGGGTAACGGCCGTGACGACTAAGCTAAACCGTTCGTGCTGAGCCTGTCGAAGCCTGTCCTGAGCGCCTGCCTTGGCAGGCAGTCGAAGGGCACCTGCGAGACGGCTTCCCTCGTGGCCTGTCCTTCGACAAGCTCAGGACGAACGGCAGAAGAGGCAGGGATCACCCACGAAATGCGGCGTCAACTTCAGTAAGTGCGGCGCCCTCACCACCACGCGTCCGGCCGTGCCTTGAACCCCGCCCGCTCCTCGATCGCCAGCCCCGCGTTGAGCACGCCCTGCTCGTCCAGCGGGCGGCCGATGATCTGCAGGCCCAGCGGCAGCCCGGCCTTGTCGAGTCCGCCGGGCACGCTCATCGCCGGCAGCCCGGCGAGGCTCGACGGCACGGTGAACACGTCGTTCAGATACATCGCCAGCGGATCGTCCGACTTCTCGCCCAAGGCGAACGCGGCGCTCGGCGCGGTCGGGGTCAGCAGCACGTCACACGTCGCCCATGCCGCCTCGAAGTCGCGCGCGATCAGCGTCCGCACCTTCTGCGCCTGGGTGTAATAGGCGTCGTAGAAGCCGACCGACAGTACATAGGTGCCGATCATGATCCGTCGCTTCACCTCCGCGCCGAACCCGTCCGCGCGCGTGGCCGCATACATGTCCTGCAACCCCGCGCCGTCGGGCAGGTCGCGCAGGCCGTAGCGGACACCGTCGTAGCGCGCGAGGTTGGACGACGCCTCCGCCGGCGCGATGATGTAATAGGCGGGCAGTGCGTAGCGAGTGTGCGGCAGCGACACGTCGACGATCGTGGCGCCCGCATCGCGCAGCCAGTCGATCCCGGCCCGCCACAGCGCCTCAATCTCTGCCGGCATGCCGTCGACGCGGTACTCCTCCGGGATGCCGACGCGCAGCCCCGTCATGCTGCCGGACAGCCCAGCTTCCCAGCGCGGGACGTCGAGCTTGAGCGAGGTCGCGTCCTTGGCGTCGAAGCCCGCCATCACCTCCAGCATCGCCGCGCAATCGCCGACGTCGCGCGCCATCGGCCCGGCCTGGTCGAGCGAGGACGCAAACGCGATCGTGCCCCAGCGTGAGCATCGGCCATAGGTCGGCTTGATCCCCGCGATGCCGGTGAAGGCAGCCGGCTGGCGGATCGAGCCGCCGGTGTCGGTGCCGGTCGCCGCCGGGCACAACCGCGCCGCGATCGCCGCGCTGCTGCCGCCGGACGAGCCGCCCGGCGCAAGCGGCGCGTTCCCACCGTCCGCCCGCCGCCAAGGCGAAAGCACATTGCCGAACGCGCTCGTCTCGTTGGACGAGCCCATCGCGAACTGGTCCATGTTGAGCTTGCCGAGCATCCCCGCGCCCGCTGCCCACAGGTTCGCGCTGACGGTCGATTCATACGTCGGCGTGAAGCCCGCCAGCATGTGGCTCGCCGCCGTCGTCCGCACGCCCGCGGTACAGAACAGGTCCTTCATGCCGATCGGCACGCCCGCCAACGGCTTCAGCGTCTCGCCCGCCGCGCGCGCCGCGTCGGCGGCGGTCGCGGCGGCGATGGCGTGATCGGGCGTTTCGACCAGGAACGCGTTGAGTGACTTGGCGCGGCTGACCGCAACGATGAATGCATCCGCCACTTCGCGCGCCGAAAAGGCGCCGGAGCGGACGCCGTCGCGGATCTGGCGTACGCCGAGATCGGTGAGGGTGGTCATCGTGCCACTCTAGCCGTCACGCCAGCGGAAGCTGGAGTCTTTTCGATCGGGAGGACGCCACCCGTAGAGATCCCAGCGTTCGCTGGGGTGACGGAAAACGTCATCACTCGATCACCTTGGGCACGGTGAAGAACCCATACTCGGCCTCGGGCGCGTTCGCCATCAACTGATCGCGGATGCCGCCGCCCGTCAGCGGATCGGCGTCGACGACATCGTCGCGCAGCCGCAGCGTGTTGGGGATCACCGCCGTCATCGGCTCGACGCCGGTCGTGTCGACCTGTGCCAGTTGCTCGATCCAGCCCATGATCTGGTCGAGTTCGGGGGCGAGGCGCGCGGCCTCCTCCTCGCTCGTCGCGATGCGCGCGAGCCGCGCCACGCGCGCGACGGTTGCCGTGTCCACTGCCATGCGTGCGCGGCTAGCACCCGCATGCAGCGGGGCGCAACCCGCCGGCGTTGCGTGACCGGGCGATCCGGGGCACGGCAGCGGCATACCCCATCGCGCGACGGAGACCGCCCGCTTGGCCCGCAAGTTCCTGTACGCCGTCACGGTCCTGATCGTGCTCGCGATCGCGGCGCTGTTCGTCTACGCGCTGTTCGGCAAACAACTTGTCCGCTGGGCGGCGACGCCGTCGGTGGCGTTCCAGGACGAGCCTCAGGCGCGCGCCCAGCAATATGAGGCGCGCGCGATGTGGATCGCCCGCCCCGACATCCCCGGCAACCCCGCGCTCTGGGCGCCGCCCGGCTACCAGCCGCTCCCGGCCAACCAGGCCGCGACGGCGCCGGCGGTGTTCTTCGTCCACCCGACCTCGTTCATCGACCGGTCGCGCTGGAACGCGCCGCTCGACAACGCCGACGCCAATGCGCGCGCGGCGTTATTCCTGCGCGCGCAGGCGAGCGCGTTCAACGGCATGGGCGAGATCTGGGCGCCGCGCTACCGCCAGGCGACGTTCGGCGCATTCCTGACGAGCGGCGCCAACGCGGACCAGGCGCTCGCCCTTGCCTATTCCGACGTGGCGGCGGCGTTCGACAGCTTCCTCGCGCAGATCGGCCCCGACCGCCCGATCGTCCTCGCCGGCCACAGCCAGGGCGCGCTGCACGTCGAGCGACTGTTGCGCGACCGGATCGCCGGCACCCCGCTCGCCAAGCGGATCGTCGCGGCATATGTCGTCGGCTGGCCAATCTCGGTCGCCACCGATCTGCCGAAGCTCGGCCTGCCCGCCTGCGCCAGCGCGGACCAGGGCGGCTGCATCCTCGACTGGATGAGCTTCGCCGAGCCCGCCGACCCGTCGATGGTCACTGACGTGTACGACGTGACGCGCGGCTTCACCGGCCAGCCGCGGCGCGGCACGCCGATGCTGTGCAGCAATCCGCTGACCGGCGGCCTCGGCGGCGGCGCGCCCGCGACGGCCAATCTCGGCACATTGTTCCCCACCGCCGATCTCGCGACCGCGCAGATCGTGCCGGGCCGGGTGCCCGCGCGCTGCGACCCGCGCGGGTTCCTGCTGATCGGCGATCCGCCGGCGCTGCCCAATTACGTGCTGCCGGGCAACAACTACCACGTCTACGACTACAGCCTGTTTTGGGCCAATGTGCGCGCCGACGCCGCGCGGCGGCTGGCGGCGTGGCGGGCCAGCCAGGGTGCGGGCGCAAGCGCGGGCAAGCGGTGAGCCTCGTCACGACCGAACGAGAGGCCTTTCGCGCGGCGCTGCCCGGCGGCGGCCGGCTGCTGGGCCTCGATCTTGGCACTAAGACGATCGGCACCGCGCTGTGCGATGCGGGGTGGAGCTATGCCAGCCCCGCGCTGCTGGTGCGCCGGGCTAAGTTCGCCGCCGACAAGGCCGCGCTGGTCGCGCTGTCCGGGGCGCAGCACGTCGCCGGCTGGGTGCTGGGCCTGCCGATCAACCTCGACGGCAGCGAGGGGCCACGCGCGCAATCCACCCGCGCCTTCGCCCGCAACTGCGTGGACCTGGGCTACCCCATCCTGCTGTGGGACGAGCGCTGGTCGACGCAGGCCGTCACCCGCGTGCTGATCGAGCAGGACGCGAGCCGCGCACGCCGCGCCGAACTGGTCGACAAGATGGCGGCGGCGCACATCCTGCAGGGCGCGATCGATGCGCTGATGGCGATGCCGTGACGATCTTCACCATCGGCTATGAGGGCGCGACGCAGGCCGGGCTGATCGCGGTGCTGACGGCGGCGGGCGTCACGCTGATCGCCGACGTGCGCGCGGTGCCGCTGTCGCGGCGGCCGGGCTTCTCCAAGAACGTCCTCGCCGCCGGGCTGCGCGAGGCGGGGATCGACTATGTCGGCCTGAAGGCGCTCGGCACCCCGCCCGAGGGGCGCGAGGCGGCGCGGCGTGGCGATCACGCGACGCTGGCGCGCGTCTATGCCGGCCAGCTCGATCTGCCCGAGGCGATGCTCCAGGCGGCGCAACTGCGCGACCTGGTCGCGGAGCGGTCGACCGCCCTGCTGTGCTTCGAGCGCGACTCGGCCGGATGTCACCGCTCGCTGCTGATCGCCGCGACGATGCCGGACGCGGACGTGGTGGACCTGTTCGTCTAGCTAGATGACGAACCGCGCCGTGGTCTTCGCCGCGACCTCGTCCTGCGTCACGCCCGGTGCGCACTCGACCAGCGCGAACGGAGACTGGTGATCCGGCCGGGAGAACACCGCGAGGTCGGTGACGATCATGTCGACGACGCCCTTGCCCGTCAGCGGCAGCGTGCAGGCGGGGATGAACTTCGGGCTGCCGTCCTTCGCATTGTGCTCCATCACGACGATGATCCGCTTTACTCCGGCGACGAGGTCCATCGCGCCGCCCATGCCCTTGATCATCTTGCCGGGGATCATCCAGTTGGCGATGTCGCCCGTCTCGCTGATCTCCATCGCGCCGAGCACCGTCAGGTCGATGTGCCCACCGCGGATCATCGCGAAGCTCTGTTCGGAGCCGAAATAGGCGGACTGGGGCAGCTCGCTGATCGTCTGCTTGCCGGCGTTGATGAGGTCCGGGTCGACCTCGTCTTCATACGGGAACGGGCCGATGCCGAGCATGCCATTCTCCGACTGGAGCGTCACCTCGACGCCGTCGGGGATGTGGTTCGCCACCAGCGTCGGAATGCCGATGCCGAGGTTGACGTAGAAGCCGTCCCTCAGCTCGCGCGCCGCACGGGCAGCAATCTGGTCACGGGTCCAGCCCTTGTTGTCCTGGGGCATCAGTTACTCTCCTTTGGAGCGGTCCAGCGGCGGTCGGCGGGGAACACGTCGTCCATGCTCCCCGTGAGCGCCGTGCCGTATACGGGATTGGGCAGCACGAACCAGCCGGCGCCCCATAGGTGCGAGATGGGGCCGGCGACCGTCGCGGCGCGGCGGTTCGCGGGCGACCGGCCGAAGCCGCCGAACAGGTCCGAGAAGTCGCCGAGCTGGTCGCCGCCCATGGCGACGACGCAGAAGCGGCGGGCGATCGCCGCCCGACGCGCGTCCTTGTGGGTGCCGGTGGTATCGTCGCCGGCGAGGTACAGCGTGTCGCGGTGGCGGGCGGGGCCGATGCCCGCGCCATCGATCGCCGCCTCGCTGAACGCGGCGGTCGCGGCAGAGCGGTTGGTGTTGAACACCACGGCCACGCCCATCGCGCGGATCGCGGCCAGCGCCTCGCGAGCGCCGGGAACAGGCGCGACGGCGGTGGTCCCCGTCGCCTCATAGGCGCGCCAACGGGCCGGGTCGTAGGGTCGCCCGGGATGTGCCGCGTCGTCGCCCTCGAACCCGAGGTTGAGCAGCACCGTCTCGTCGACGTCGAACACGGCGGCGAGCGGCTTGGCGCCGCAAGGTACGAAGCGCGGATCAACGAGCGTTGCGCCCTCGTCGAGCACCACGCTGTCGGTGGGCCCGTGCTTCACCTTGTCCGCGACATAGCCGGCCAGCGCATGCCACGCTTGGATCGAGATCGCAGCCGCCTCGCCCGAGCCGTATAGATATTGCATGCCAGGCGGCACGGTCCCGGGGATCGGCGCGGGCGCAGGACGGGCGGTGTTCGGCACGGGCGCGGAACTCTCGGCCGCTGATCCGGCAAGATGCTGCGCGGATGTATCAGGACGATCGACAGCGGCGCCAGCGCAGCCGTTCAAAACCATCATAGCCGATACCCCGGCAAAGGCCGGGGCCCAGCATCGGGCCGTTCGCGACTGGGCTCCGGCCTTCGCCGGGGTGGGGGAAGCACAACGCCTCAAACCTCGCTTCCCGCCGCCGCCCCCGCCGTGTCGCGCGTCCGCGTCGTGCGGAACTCGATGCGCTTGTCGTAGGGAGCACCGACGATCATCCGCTTCACATAGATGCCGGGCAAGTGGATCTGGTCGGGATCGAGGCTGCCGACCGGCACCACCTCCTCCACCTCGGCGACGCAGATGCGCCCGGCGGTCGCCATCGGCTGGTTGAAGTTGCGGGCCGTCTTGCGGAACTGGAGGTTGCCCGCTTCGTCCGCGCGCCAGCCCTTGATGATCGACAGGTCTGCGCGGATCCCACGTTCGAGGATGAAGTCCTCGGGTCCGTTCGGCCCGTCGAAGCTCTTCACTTCCTTACCCTCGGCCACCAGCGTGCCGACGCCCGTCCTGGTGTAGAACCCCGGAATGCCCGCCCCGCCCGCGCGGCATCGTTCGGCGAGCGTTCCCTGCGGGCAGAACTCCACCTCCAGCTCGCCCGACAGATACTGGCGCTCGAACTCCTTGTTCTCACCGACATAGCTCGAGATCATCTTGGCGACCTGATGCGTGCGCAGCAGCTTGCCCAATCCCTCACCGTCCACGCCGGCGTTGTTGCTCGCGATCGTGAGCCCCGTGACGCCTGAGTCGCGGATCGCGTCGATCAGCCGCTCCGGGATGCCGCACAGGCCGAAGCCGCCGGCGCAAATCGTGATGCCGTCGCGCAGCAGCCCGTCGAGCGCGGCCGCGGCATCGGGGTAGAGTTTCTTCATGGACGGCTCTCCTTGGCTGTCGGCGGCTTAGGGCTCGGCGACAACGGCGGTCAAGCCAGTGCCAGGGTCATACCGGCACCACCTCAACCGCGTCCAGCGTCGTCGCGCGAAGGCCCGCCACCCGCCCGACCCGAGCCTGATCCTCGCCCCAGGACCGAAGATTGCGGATCACGTCCGGGCCCGCGGCCCGGACGAACAGCGTGAGCGTGTCGTGCGCGAAACAGTCCGCCCCCGGCTGCGGCAGCGCGCAGCGGCTGTGCAGGATGGCGACCGCGACGATCGCGCCGCTCGGCAGCAACACGACCGCGCCTTTCTCGCCGCAGGAGTGCGCCCGGCAGGCGGTGAAACGCCAATAGGGTCCGATCCGTGTCGGCACATCGGGCGGTCCGCCGAGCACGTCGGTCGCCTGCTCGGCGACGCTATGGTCCTTGTAGAGGAAGTCGGCGCGCCGATCGCCGAGGAAGGCCGATATCGCCGCGTCGAACCCGTCGGACGACACGAGCGTATTGGTATCGCGGCAAGCGGCCGGGACGTCCAGACGGCACGGTACCGCCCCGTCGCCGGATTGCAGCCCGGCCAGCAAGGCGATCAGCAACCCCCGCATCCGCCGCTCCCAACAAAAAGGGCCGCCCCGATCAGGAGCGGCCCGTTCCTCGTTCGATCGAAGCAGACGACCTTAGATGTCGTCGCCAAGCGCGCCCTTGACGCTGCCCTTGACGTCCTGACCGACGCCCTTGACCTGCTGGGCCTGGCCCTCGGCGGTCAGGTCCTCGTTATGGGTCGCCTTGCCGATCGCTTCCTTGGCCTCGCCCGCGACCTTGTTGCCGGCGGCTTTGACCTTGTCCGTGAACTCACCCATGATGCTCTCCATCACTCGTCGCAGAGGCCGATGCTGACCTTGCTCCAACTTACCCTATATCAACACGCCACCGGCGAACGGGTTCCGTAACACCGGCGTTCCGATCGCGTTGCCGCCAGGCGGTCAGATCAGGCCCGCGAGCGGACTGGACGGATCGGCGTAGCGCCGGATGCCCATCCGCCCGGCGCGATAGGCGAGCCGCCCCGCGTCGACGCCGGCCTTCATCGCGCGCGCCATCAGGATCGGGTCCTTGGCCTCGGCGATCGCGGTGTTCATCAGCACGCCGTCGCAGCCAAGCTCCATCGCCGCCGCCGCCTCGCTCGCGGTGCCGACGCCCGCATCCACCAGCACCGGCACCGTGGCGCCTTCGACGATCAGCCGGATCGTCACCCGATTCTGGATGCCCAGCCCCGATCCGATCGGCGCGCCCAGCGGCATGATCGCGACCGCGCCGACATTCTCCAGCCGTTTCGCGGCGATCGGATCGTCGACGCAATACACCATCGGCAGGAAGCCCTCGTTGGCGAGGATCTCGGTCGCGCGCAGCGTCTCGACCATGTCGGGGTAGAGCGTGCGCGCTTCGCCCAGCACCTCCAGCTTCACAAGGTCCCATCCCCCCGCCTCGCGCGCCAGCCGCAGCGTGCGGATCGCGCTTTCCGCGTCGAAACAGCCGGCCGTGTTGGGCAGGTAGGTGATGCGCTTGGGATCGATGAAGTCGGTCAGCATCGGCGCGTTGCGGTCGGCGATGTTGACGCGGCGGACGGCGACGGTGACGATCTCCGCGCCAGACGCCTCGACCGCCGCGGCGTTCTGCGCGAAGTCCTTGTACTTGCCGGTGCCGACGATCAGCCGCGAGCGGAAGGTACGGCCGGCGACGCTCCAGCCATCCTCGACGATCGGCGCGGCATGATCGCCGACGCTCCCCGCGGCCGGGTGGTCGCCACCTCCCACGAAGTGCACGATCTCGATGTCGTCCCCGTCCTCGACCATCACCGCCGCCAGCGTCGAGCGCGGCACGACCTCCAGGTTGCGCTCCACCGCGACCTTCTCGGGTACCAGGCCGAGCTCGGTCGCGAGGCTCGCGAGGGTGAGGCCGGCAACGACGCGCCGGTGCTCGCCGTTGATGGTGATGGAGACGGTGCCGTCGCTATGGGGCATGCTACAAGATCAGCCCAGGACAAGCTTGGTGAAAGCAGCACCCGCGGCGAACAGTGCGGCGCCTGCTCCCAACGCCGTAACCACGATCGTCCACGGTGCCAGCCGGGTCTCCTGCCTGATCTTCCCGGTCTCGGCCATCAGCTTGTCGATCCGCGCCAGTTGCTCGCGGATATCGAACGGCGGCTCGGATCTGATTGGGTCGGTAGCCATGCCGTCTGTTAGCCGATAAGAGGCGACACGCAAAGTGCGAGACCTGATGCCAACCGTCTTCGTCCTCAACGGCCCCAACCTCAACCTGCTCGGCACGCGCGAGCCCGACGTCTATGGCCACGACACGCTGGACGACATCGCCGGCCTGCTGGAGGACCGCGCGCAGGCGTTGGGCCTCGCGATCGACATGCGCCAGTCCAACCACGAGGGGCATCTGATCGACTGGCTGCACGAGGCGCAGGCGAGCGGGGCGAAGGCGGTGCTGCTGAACGCGGGCGGCTTCACCCACACGTCGGTCGCGCTGCATGACGCGATCAAGTCGGTGACCACGCCGGTCATCGAGGTCCATCTGTCCAATCCCCACGCGCGCGAGGATTTCCGCCATCGCAGCTTCGTCGGTCGTGCCGCGCGGGGCACGATCGCGGGCTTCGGCGCCCACTCCTACATCCTCGCGCTTGAAGCCGCCGCACGCTTCTGACACACGCCCCCGCTTGAAATGGGCCGCCTGGCACGGGCCCGGTTGGAACTGGGCCGGTTGGAACGGGGAAGGGTCGCATGACCGATACGACTGAGACGGGAGCGATGCAGGTCGACATCGACCTCGTGCGCCAGCTCGCCGAATTGCTCGACGCAAGTGCGCTGACCGAGATCGAGGTGGAGGACGGCCCGCGCAAGATCCGCGTCGCGCGCAAGGTCGGCGGCGGCGGGGCTACCGCGCCATCTTATCCGCCGCAGCAAGCCGCACCGGCCGCCGCGCCGATCGAGGCGATCGCCGTGCCGACGCCCGCGCCACGTGTAGAGGCGGTCAAGTCGCCGATGGTCGGTACCGCCTATCTGTCGGCCGAGCCGGGCTCCCGGCCGTTCGTCAGCCCCGGCCAGCCGGTGAAGGCGGGCGACACGCTGCTGATCGTCGAGGCGATGAAGGTGATGAACCCGATCCTCGCCCCCAGCGCCGGGACGGTGCGCGAGGTGCTGGTCGACAACGGCCAGCCCGTCGAGTTCGACCAGCCGCTCGTCGTGGTCGAATAACTTGGCCGCCATCCGCAAGCTGCTGATCGCCAACCGCGGCGAGATCGCGCTGCGCATCCATCGTGCCTGTCACGAGATGGGCATCCAGACGGTCGCGGTACACTCCACGGCCGATGCGGACGCGATGCACGTGCGGCTCGCGGACCAGGCGATCTGCATCGGGCCGCCGGCGGCGGCGGAGAGCTATCTAAACATTCCCAACATCATCTCGGCGGCGGAGATCAGCGGCGCGGACGCGATCCATCCCGGCTACGGCTTCCTGTCCGAGAACGCGCGCTTCGCCGAGATCGTCGAGAGCCACGGGCTGATCTTCGTCGGCCCCAAGCCCGAGCATATCCGCACGATGGGCGACAAGGTGGAGGCCAAGCGCACCGCGGGCGTGCTCGGCCTGCCGCTCGTGCCGGGCTCCGCCGGCGCGGTGAGCGACGCGGCCGAGGCGAAGCGCATCGCCGCCGCGATCGGCTATCCGGTCATCATCAAGGCCGCGTCAGGCGGCGGCGGGCGCGGCATGAAGGTCTGCACGTCGGAGGACCAGCTCCAGACGCTGATGAGCCAGGCGGGCAGCGAGGCGAAGGCCGCGTTCGGCGACGCCACCGTCTATCTGGAAAAATATCTCGGCAACCCGCGCCACATCGAGTTCCAGGTGTTCGGCGACGGCAAGGGCCAGGCGATCCACCTCGGCGAGCGCGACTGCTCGCTCCAGCGGCGACACCAGAAGGTGCTGGAGGAGGCACCCTCCCCCGTCATCACGCCGGAGGAACGCGATCGGATGGGCGGCATCGTCGCGCGTGCGATGGCCGACATGGGCTATCGCGGCGCGGGCACGATCGAGTTCCTGTGGGAGGCGGGCGACTTCTACTTCATCGAGATGAACACGCGGCTCCAGGTCGAGCATCCGGTGACGGAGATGATCACCGGCCTCGACCTGGTGCGCGAGCAGATCCGCGTCGCCGAGGGCGAGCCGCTGTCCGTCACTCAAGGCGAGGTCCGCTTCGCCGGCCACGCGATCGAGTGCCGCATCAATGCCGAACACCCGCGCACCTTCGCGCCGTCGCCGGGCACGGTGAAACACTATCATGCGCCCGGCGGCATGCACGTCCGCGTCGATTCGGGCCTCTACGCCGGCTATCGCATCCCGCCCTATTACGACTCGATGGTCGCCAAGCTGATCGTCTACGGCACCACGCGCGAGCGTTGCCTGGCGCGGCTGAAGCGCGCGCTGGAAGAGTTCGTGATCGACGGGCCGGTGACCACCATCCCGTTGCACCAGGCGCTGCTGGAGGACCCCGAGTTCCTGGCCGGCGAGTACACGATCAAGTGGCTCGAAGACTGGCTGGCGCGCCAGGGCGCCTGACCGGTACGACGTGGCTTGGGTGGAGGGGCTGGAGCCGTACCTTCTCGACGACACCGCCGAGGCCTGCGCCATCATCCGGTGATGACGAACGTGTCAAATATCCGGTATCCTACTTTAGTCGCTCTCGCGAAGACGCGGAACGTAGCGTAATCATGCGCCGCGCCCAGCACCCTGTACATCATCGCATCGTACCGCTAGTGGATGCCCGCCAAGTTCCCGGGCAGGCCGCGCGTCTCAAGAATGCCGATCTTCATCGTCATGCCTGATATTTGCCGTTGAGCAAAGCGGCACGAGCTGTCGTGACTTACGAGCGATGACAATCGCCGCAAATCGACAAGCTACTGATTAGCCGCGGTTAGTACAGCCAATGACCTCCCGGAGTCCAGATCATTGAGGCTCCGACCGGTGCGCGCCCGTTTCGTTGCGGCCAGATAAGACGCGTGTTACTTGCGGAACAGCGAAAGGGGATGCTGTGACCGGCAATCGATTCGTCTTGCTCGATGCGATCCGTGGACTTGGCGTCCTAGGCATCCTGCTCTGCAACATCCCGGACTTCGCGGCTGCGCCGCCGACCGCCGAGTCGCTGCCGCTGTGGCCTTATGGCCACTCGCCCGCCAGCACGGCGGTGTGGCTGGTCACCCAGGTGTTCTTCCGCGAAAAGTTCGTCACCCTGTTCTCGATGCTGTTTGGGGCGTCTATATTTCTTGTTGGTGGCGAGCGTAGTAACCGGCAGCGCGGGCCGATCGTGGTGAGGCGGCTAATATGGCTGCTGGTGTTCGGCCTCGTCCATGGCTTCGTGATCTGGCACGGCGACATCCTGCTGGACTATGCCATCGCCGGGCTGGCGGTGATGTGGTGCCGGTCCTGGGCTCCGCAACGGTTGTTGACCGTGGGCATCTGTCTCTTTGTCGTCTGGATCGCTTTCGGGTTCACGATGGCGCTTGCCTTCCTGACCCGACCGGTAGCGGCGATCCATGCCGGCGACGCGGGGGACGTCGCGGCGGCGGCGAGCGCCGCGCGGGACTTCTCGGGCAGCTTCCTTCAGTCGCTCCACGCCAACGTTGTCGCGCGATCCATCGGCCCGGGTGAGGTCATCAACATCATCTGGGGCGGCGCGCTGATGCTCATCGGCCTGGGGCTGTTCAAGCTCGGCGTCTTCACGAGCAGCGCCGCGCGCTCCGTCTACTTCACCCTCCTCGCAGCGGGCGCCACGAGCCTCATGCTGATGATGATGGCGGCGACGGTCCTGATCCTGATGAACGGGTCGCCCGCCGCCCTGTTCTGGTTCGGCGGCATCCAGTACATGTTCTCGCCGTTCATCTCGCTTGGCTATGTCAGCATGCTGACGTTCGCGTTCCGGTCGAGGCGCTGGGCGGCGCTGCCGCGCATGCTGGCGCCCGTCGGGCAGATGGCGTTCACCAACTATCTTACCCAGTCGCTGATGATGACGGCGCTGTTCTACGGCGGCCGCGGCCCGGACCTGTTCGGACGGTTCGACAGGCCGGCGCTGGCGGCGATCGTCGTCGCGGTCTGGGTACTTCAGATCCTTTGGTCGCGTGCGTGGCTGCAACACTTCGAGTCGGGACCGTTCGAGTGGGTCTGGCGCCGGCTCTATCGCGGGTCGACTCGGCAGAGGGCCATGCCCGCCGCCGACGTCGTGCCGGCATGACGCCGTCCGCCTCTCGGCCAGCGGGTAGAGTTTGCACTCATGCGGTAAACCAATGGTGCGCCCGGAACGATTCGAACGTCCGACCCTCAGATTCGTAGTCTGATGCTCTATCCAGCTGAGCTACGGGCGCGCTTTGGAGGGGTGCCTTTAGAAGCGGCTTTCGCGGGATGCAAGGGCGTTGCGCGAGTTGGTGCGCCGTCCTAGCGATGCCGCATGACGTACCGGATGGCCCCCGCCCTGATGCTGTTGTTCGCCGCCGGCTGTTCGGCCGGCGGGCGCGGATATCCGTCGCTCGCGGTGCGCCCCGCGGAGGCGCGTGGCTGGGCCGAACCGGCGACGCCGCCGCCCGCGGCCGTCGTGGCCGATCCCGCGCTCGACGCGCAGATCGCCACCGCAACGACGGCGCTGGCGGGCAACGGACGCGACTTCGATGCGGCGGCCAGGCGGGCGGCGCCGCTGGTCGGCGCTGCGCGCGGCCAGGCGGCGGGCAGCGAGCGGTGGATCGCAGCGCAGAGCGCGCTGGCCGAGCTCGACGCGCAACGCGCCGCCGCCAGCGACACCGCGACCACGATCGAGGACCTTGCCGGCAGCCGCGCGCAGACGGGGTTGATCGACTATCCGGCGCTCGAGGCCGCGCGGGGGCAGGCGACGGCTCTTCTCGACCGCGAGGCGGCGCGGATCAAGGCGTTGCAGGCGACGATCCCGGCAGGCTGAGCGTGCCTCGCCGGTGTCAGGCGCCCATCAGCCGCGCGGCATGGGCGGCGTAATAGGTCAACACGCCCGAGCATCCAGCGCGCTTGAACGCCATCAGCGTCTCCATCGACATCGCATCGCGATCCGCGGCGCCGGCCGCGACCGCCGCCTCGATCATCGCATACTCACCCGACACCTGATAAGCAAAGACAGGCACTTCGAACCGTTCCTTCACGCGGCGCACGATGTCGAGATACGGCAGGCCCGGCTTCACCATCACGCTGTCCGCACCCTCGGCCAGGTCCAGCGCCACCTCGCGCAACGCCTCCTCGGCGTTGGCGGCGTCCATCTGGTACGTCTTCTTGTCGCCCTTCAGCAGCCCGGACGAGCCGACCGCGTCGCGAAACGGGCCGTAGAAGGCCGACGCATATTTGGCGGCATAGGCCATGATCTGGACGTTGTGGTGCCCGCCCGCCTCCAGCGCATCGCGGATCAGGCCGACGCGACCGTCCATCATGTCCGATGGCGCGATGATGTCCGCCCCGGCTGCGGCCTGGACCAGCGATTGCTCCACGAGCACGTCCGCGGTCGCGTCGTTCATCACATAGCCGGCGGCGTCGAGCAGGCCGTCGTGGCCGTGGCTGGTATAGGGATCAAGCGCCACGTCGGTCAGCACGCCCAGGGCAGGCGCGGCATCCTTGATCGTCTTGACCGCGCGGCAGATCAGATTGTCGGGATTGAGCGCCTCGCGCCCGTCGTCGGTACGCAGGGCGCGCGGCGTGTTGGGGAACAGCGCCACGCACGGGATGCCGAGCGCCACCGCATCGCGCGCCCGTTCGGCGATACCGTCCAGCGACCAGCGGCTGACGCCCGGCAGGCTGGCGATCGGTTCCTCCACCTCCTGCCCATCGGTCACGAACAGCGGCCAGATCAGGTCGGCGGGGGTGAGGACCGTCTCGGCATGGAGGCGGCGGCTCCAGTCGCTCGCGCGGGTGCGGCGCAGGCGGATCGCAGGGTAGCGGGACATGGGCGCCGCCATGCGGGATGGCGCTGCGCCGCGCAAGCGAGGCTCAACTGATGGCGTGATCCATGCCCGCCGGCTCCTCGCCCGCCGCCAAGTGCCCGCGCGCCTGATGGCCTTGGCGCACGCCGGCCATCGTCAACGATCGCCAGCCGCCGTAGCGATAATAGGCCCAGGCCATCGCGCAGCTCGCCGTCGAGCCGAGCGGGAAGCTCCACCACAGCGCGTCGGCCCCGATCACCGGCCGCATCGCCAGCGCGAAGCCGATCCTGACGGGGTACATCGCGATCACCAGTATCGCGAGCGGCGCCAGCACCGCGCCGTTGGCGCGCACGGTGGAAAAGAACACCATCGCCATCCCGAACAGGATGAAGTTCCAGCTCGACAGCAGCTGGATGTGCCGGGCGATGCCGATCGCGGGGCTGGTGCCCGCCAGGAACAACGTCATCACCGGTCGGTCGAACAGCAGGATCAGCGCCACGACCGTGCCGGTGACGGCGACGTTGATCGCGATGCCCGATCCGGTGATCCGGTTGACGCGATCCCACCGCCCGGCGCCGATGTTCTGCGCCGCCATCGCGCTCACCCCCGCACCGATCGCCAGCGCGGGCATCTGCAGATAGGTCCACAGCTGCTGCGACACACCATAGGCCGCTGTCGTCTCCACCCCCAGCCTGTTGACCAGCCCCATCATCGTCAGGCCGGACGTCGACATCACCAGCATCTGCGCACCGATTGGCACGCCCTTGCCGACGATGGTGCGCACCAGTTGGCCATCAGGGAGGAGGTAGCGCCACTCCGCCCCGCGCAGCCGGAGCGGCATGTCGCGGGCGTAGACGAAGAGCGCGAGCGCGATCACCGCCACGTGGTTGGCGATCAGCGTCGCGGTGGCGGAGCCGGCGATGCCCATCTTCGGAAACGGCCCGATCCCGTCGATCAGCAGCGGGTTGAGCCCGCCGTCGATCAGCACCGCCAGTCCCATGAACCACAGCGGCGTCACCGCGTCACCGGCGCCGCGCAGGACCGCCATCATGAGGATCAGCAGCATCGAGGCGGGCAACCCTAAGAAGATGACGCGCAGATAGGCGAGCGCAAGCGGCATCGCGTCGCCCGGCGTCGCCAGCAAGCGCAGGATCTCGGGCGCGAAGAGCCAGCCGAGCGCGCCGATGACGACCGACCCGCCCACCACCAGCGCCACTGCCGACCCGAACGCGCGCCGCGCCGCGTCCAGGTCATGCCGACCGATCGCCTGGCCGACCAGGATCGTCGCGGCGATGCCGAAGCCGAAGACGAGCCCGAACATCAGGAACATGATGATGTTGGCGTTGGACGTCGCCGCCAGCGCACCCTCGCCCAGGAAGCGCCCGACCCAGATCGTGTTGATCGACCCATTGAGCGACTGGAGCACGTTGGCGCCAAGCGTCGGCAGCGCGAACACGATCAGCGTCCGGCCGATCGAGCCGGTGGTGAGATCGCGACCGTTGGTCTTCCCCGGCGGCCTCATGCCATTTCCCTCGACTTGCCGAGCATCCGGCGAAACGGACAAAGCGGGATCCCGGGTCGAGCCCGGTGTGACGGGGAGTGGGACGGACGCACCATCCGCCCTTCATGCGTCAAGATGGGCGGGCAGGACAGCCCTAACCCAGCCGCGCGAGCGCCGCCGTCAGCCGATCCGCCTCCGCCGCCCGCTCGGCATGGTCGGCGCGCGCCTTGTCGACCGCCTCGGGTTTGGCGCGCTCGGCGAAGCTCGGGTTGCCGAGTCGGGCGGCGAGCTGGTCGCGATCCTTCGCGGCAACGGCGATCCCTTTTGCAAGACGCGCGCGCTCCGCGTCGAGGTCGATCACGCCATCGAGCGGCAGCACGAAGGTCGCCTCGTCCACCACCACCTGCGCGGCTCCGCCGGCCGCCGTTCCCTCGACAACGTCCACGCGCGCGAGCCGCGCGAGTGCGGCCGCGTTGCGCTCCAATCGCGCCTGCGTCTCGGGTCCAGCATCGCGCACATGCATCGGCAGCCTGGCCCCCGGCGGCACGTTGAGCCCGGTTCGTGCGGCCCGCACCTCGCTGACCAGCCGGATCAGCCACTCGACCTCGGCCCGCGCCGCCGGATCGATCGCGCGCGCGTCCGCCATAGGCCAGTCGGCGACGATCAGGTCATGCTCTCGCGGCGCCAACGCATGCCACAGCTCCTCCGTGATGAACGGCATGAACGGGTGGAGCACCACCAGCATCTGATCGAGCACCCAGCCGGCGACGGCTTTGGTCTCTTCTTTCTCCCGTTCTCCCTGAGCTTGTCGAAGGGCTGTCCTTTCTTGATCGGCAGAGAAGGACAGGGCTTCGACAGGCTCAGCCTGAGCGGAATATAAGGTATGGCTCTGAAGCAGGGGCTTGATGAGCTCAAGATACCAGTCGCAGAACCGGCTCCACATGAACTGGTAGATCGCGTCCGCCGCGGCATCGAAGCGCAGGTCGGCGAGCGCCAGGTCGACCGCCTGGATCGCGGCGACGCATTCGGCAACGATCCACTTGTTGACCGCGAGCGTGGCCGGCGGCGGCTCCGCGAACGCCGAACCGCCGATGCCGTGCCCTTGGCAGAAGCGCGCGGCGTTCCAGAGCTTGGTCGCGAAGTTGCGATATCCCTCGACCCGCTTCTCATCCATCTTGATGTCGCGGCCCTGGCTTTCCATCGCCGCCATGAAGAACCGCAGCGCGTCGGCGCCGTAGCGGTCGATCAGCCCGAGCGGATCGACGGTATTGCCCTTGGACTTCGACATCTTCGAGCCGTCGGCGGCGCGGACGAGACCGTGAAGATACAAGGTCTTGAAGGGCACATCTCCCAAGAAATGGAGCCCCTGCATCATCATGCGCGCATCCCAGAAGAACAGGATGTCGAACCCGGAGACGAGGATGTCGTTGGGATAGCGGCCGTGGAGTTGCGACCTTCGGTTTACAAAACCGCTGCTCGCTTTTCCCAACCCGTTCGTGTCGAGCGAAGTCGAGACACCTGCTCCAGAGGCGGTGCTCGCGGTTTGTCTCTCGACTTCGCTCGAGACGAACGGAGCATGGGAGTCCGGCCATCCCAGCGTCGCGAACGGCCAGAGCGCGCTGGAGAACCAGGTGTCGAGCACATCCTCGTCCTGTCGAAGCGCCACGCCTGCGCCCGCCTCCGTCTGCGCCGCTGCCTCGTCCTCGGCGACGATGATGCGGCCATCCTCGGCGTACCACGCCGGTATCCGATGCCCCCACCACAGTTGCCGCGACACGCACCACGGCTGAATGTTCTCCATCCAGTTGAAGAACGTCTTCTCCCACGTCTTGGGCACGATGCGGATCGCGCCTGACCGCACCGCCTCGATCGCCGGCTGCGCGAGCGTCTTCGCGTCGACGTACCATTGGTCGGTCAGCCAAGGCTCGATCACCACGCCCGAGCGATCGCCGTACGGGCGCTGGATCGTGCGGGTCTCCACCTTCTCCAACGCGCCGTCGGCATCGAGCAGCGCGACGATCCGCTCGCGCGCCGCGAACCAGTCGAGACCGATCAGCTCGTCCGGCACCAGCCCGTCCGCCGTCTGCGTCACCGCCCCTTGCGCATCGAGCATGTTGAGCATCGCGCGCGCCTCGATCCCGGCGCGAAGACCCACCTCGAAGTCGTTGAAATCGTGTCCCGGCGTGATCTTCACCGCCCCCGATCCCAGCGCCGGATCGGCATGCTCGTCCGCCACGATCGGCACCAACCGTCCGGTGATCGGCAGCCGCACCTGCTTGCCGACCAGCGCCCGGTAACGCTCGTCGTCGGGATGCACGGCCACCGCCATGTCGGCGAGCAACGTCTCGGGCCGCGTCGTCGCGACCGAGATCGCTCCGGACCCGTCCGCCAGCGGATAGCGCAGGTGCCAAAAGCCGCCCTGCTCCTCGCGCGTCTCGACCTCCAGGTCGCTGATCGCCGTGCCGAGGCCCGGGTCCCAGTTCACCAGCCGCTTGTCGCGATACAGCAGGCCCTCGCGGTGCAACTGCACGAACACGCGGCGGACGGCGGCGGAGAAGCCCTCGTCCATCGTGAACCGCTCGTTCCGCCAGTCCATCGAGCAGCCCAGGCGGCGGAGCTGGTTGGTGATCTCGCCGCCGCTTTCGGCCTTCCACTCCCAGACCTTCGCGACGAACTCGTCACGGGTGAAATCGGTGCGCTTCTGTTGCTGGAGCGCCATGCGTCGCTCGACGACCATCTGCGTGGCGATGCCCGCGTGATCGGTGCCGACCACCCAGCGCGCGTCCTTGCCCTGCAGCCGCGCATGGCGGACGAGGATGTCCTGCAGCGTGTTGTCGAGCGCATGGCCGATGTGCAGGGAGCCGGTCACGTTGGGGGGTGGGTTGACGATTGTCCACGGCTCCGCGCCCGGCCGGTCGGGATGGAACAGGCCCTCCCGCTCCCAATGCGCGTACCAGCGCGCCTCTATGGCGGCGGGATCGAAGGTCTTCGGCAGATCGGTCATGGAAGGGCTTTACCGTACAGGGCGAGGCCCTCAACCCCTCGCCTGCCGTCATGCCAGCGAACGCTGGCATCTCCCCGTTTGGGGTCGAACCCGGAACGAGGAGACCCCAGCGTTCGCTGGGGTGACGATCATGCCTTCGGCGGATCGGCGATCATCGCGGTGAAGTTGGCCTCGGCCGCCAGCTGCCCGTCCACCAGCGCGCGGCCGGCGAACTTGCAGACGCTCGATCGCTTCTGCACGAACGCCACCTCCAGCCGCAGCAGCACCCCGGGTTCGACGGGCTTGCGGAACTTGGCGCCGTCGATCGCCATGAAATAGACGAGCTTGCCCGAGCCGGCGAGGCCCAGGCTTTCCACCGCGAGCACGCCGGCTGCCTGCGCCAGCGCCTCCACGATCAGGACGCCCGGCATGATCGGCCGGCCCGGAAAGTGCCCCTGGAAGAAGCCCTCGTTGATCGTCACCGCCTTGATCGCCACGATCGACCGGTCGAGGATCAACTCCTCGACGCGGTCGACCAACAGCATCGGATAACGGTGCGGCAGCGCCGCCATCACGCGCCCGATGTCGAGCGGGCCGCGGTTGACGGCGTCGCCCTCCGCCGGCGTGACGGCGGCCGCTCCGATCTGGCTCACCGGCCCGAAGAACGACGACCGGTTGCGGGAGCGGACGGGGCGGACGCGGGAGCGGACTGGCCGCCACCCTGCTGGCCCGGCTGCCATCCGGCCGGCGGCGTGATGCTGACCGACGGGATCAGCTTGTCGAGCTCGGCGGTCACCGACGAGGTGATGTCGGCGGCGGGCTGCGCGAAGATCGCCGCCTGCGGCGAGAGCAGCAGGCTGACGTTGCGCGCGCGCGACGCGTTCTGCACCGCGTCTGGCAGCTTGGCGCGAAGCTGCTCGATCGCATATTGCTGCGCGCGGGTCACGGGCGCGGTGATCGTGCCGAGTTCCTGATTAGCCGCATTCTCGCGCGCCTGGATCGCCTGCGCCTGCGGCTGGAGGCTGGCATCGGTCGCGCCGGGCGCACGCTGCGCGGTCTGGAACTGGGTGACGAGCGGCTGGATTTCGGCGCTGAGCGCGGTGCGGCGGGCATTCGCCTGATCGATCTGCGCCTTGTACGTCGTCTGGATCTGCGCGCGCGCGGCGGTCCACGCCTTGGTGCCGGCAATCGCGCCGTCCGGATCGGCGACAGCGACGCCGGAAACCTGCGCGACGGCTCCGGTGGCGGCGATCGTGCCGGGCAGCGCGAGCGCGGCGGCGGCGGCGAGGAGGAGCTTGGTCTTGGTCATCAGAATTGGGTTCCTACGTTGAAGGTGATGAGTTTCTTGTCGTCGCCCGGTTGAGCGTGAACCACCTTGGCGAGATCGATGCGGAGCGGCCCGAACGGCGAGTTCCAGTTGACGCCGATGCCGATGGAGATGCGCGGGATCGCGGTGCTGCCATAATAGACTTCCTTGAACGGCGCCGTCGTGTTCGCCGAAGCCGTGTTGGTGACGGTTCCCACGCAGGTGCCCGTCGCATCGGGATAGCCGGTCGGGCAGATCGTCGTCGTGCCGCCATTGGCGATGGCATTGCCGGACGCGTCCGTCGTCGGTACGATGTACACCTGATTGCCGTTGCTGTCCTTGATCGGCGTGATGATCGGCTGGACGATGCCGTTCGCATCGGTCTGGAAGCAGGTTGTCGTCTGCCCTGTCGCGCAAGGTCCGGTCGTCTGCGGCGCGGTCAGCCCGAACAGGCTGCCGAACTGGGCGTAGACGCTGGGCCGCAGTCCAAGCTCACGCGCACCCGCGCCCAGCGGAAGCTCCAGCTCGATCTTGCCGAGGTAATAGGCACGGCCACCCAGCGCATCGTCGGTCACCGAGTTCTTGTCGGTGATGAGCGTCTGGGTGGCGGGAGTGATGCTGCCATCGGCGTTGGTGACGGCATCGGTCGTGTTGTACGTGTACCGCTTCACACGCGGGCCCACGCCGCGGATGTCGAAGCCGCGGAACTGCGGCTCGCCGAGGAAGAAGCGATCGGTGATGCGCACCCGGTCGTTGCCCACCCCACGATCGCCTTCGAGCGACTGGATATACCCCCCCTCCATGGCGGCGGAGAGGATGAAGCCCGACCCGATGTTCTTGAACTTCGACGCTTTGGCGACCGTGCGGATGTACTTCACGTCGCCGCCGAGGCCGGCAAAGTCCTGGCTGAACGAGGCGCTGGTGCCGGCCGTCGGCCGCAAGCGGCTGTTGAGGCTGTCGTAGATCAGCGAGTAGCCGACCGACGAGGTCAGCCGATTGCCGAGCGAGTCGCACAAGTAGCGGCCCGCCACCAGCGGATCGCACGTGTCGTTGGGACCATTGCCACGAATGCCATCGGCGTTGTTGTCAGTATAATAGGTCGCCTTGTCGAGCGTCACCTGGTCGTACGACAAGCCATAGCGGCCCGACAGCGACCAATATTCAGTCAGCGGCACGCCGGCACGGATCTGGAAGCCGGTCGAGTTCTGCTGATAGGTCGTTTGGCGTGTATCGCCGACAGTGTTGAACGAGTTGTAATCGCGCCGGAACAGGTCGACGCCGAGTGCGATGTTCTTGTCGAACAAATAAGGCTCGGTAAAGCCGAGCTCGACCGACTTAGAATAATAGGAGTAATTGACGCCGGCGCGCAGCTCCTCGCCCTTGCCGCGGAAGTTGCGCTGCGTGATGTTGGCCTGGATGATGAACTGTTCGAGGCTCGAATAGCCGACCGACAGCTGCAGCTCGCCCGTCGACTTCTCCTCGACCGGCGCGCTCAGCACCACGCGGTCGGGCGTCGAGCCCGCCGTCTGCTTGATCTCGAACTTGTCCTGGAAATAGCCGAGCGAGTTGATCCGGTCCTGCGAGCGCTTGACCTGGAAGCTGTTGAACGCGTCCCCTTCCGCCAGGCGGATCTCGCGGCGCACTACCTTGTCCTGCGTCTGCGTGTTGCCCGTGATCTCCACCCGCTCGACGTAGGTGCGCTGCGCCTGCGCGATGTGGAAGTTGATCCCCATCGTCAGCGTGTCCTTGTCACGCTGGAACTCGGGGTTCACGTCGGTGAACGCATAGCCGAACAGCCCGGTCGCCTGGTTCAGGCTATCGACCGAATCCTCGACCTGCTTGGCGTTGTACCAGTCGCCCTTCTTCATCGGCAGCGTCGCGGCGAGCTTGGTATTGTCGAAATCGCGGATGTCGCTGTCGACCGTCACGTCGCCGAAGTGATAGCGTTTGCCCTCCTCCACCACGTACGTGATGATGAAGTCCTTCTTGTCGGGCGTCAGCTCGGCGACCGCGCTCGTCACGCGGAAATCGGCGTAGCCGTTGGTCAGGTAGAACTGGCGCAGCTTCTGCTGGTCGTACGCCAGACGATCCTGGTCATAGGTCGTGTTCGACGACAGCAGGCGGAAGAAGCGCGCCTGCTTCGTCGCCATCTGCTCGCGCAGCTTGTCGTCGGAAAAGATCTGGTTGCCGATGATGTTGATCTGACGGACCTTGGACTTCGCGCCCTCCGTCACCTCGAACACCACGTCGACGCGGTTCTGGTCGAGGCTGACCATCTTGGGGCTGACGGTCGCGGCGAAGCGGCCCTGACGGCGGTACAGCTCGATGATGCGTGCGACGTCCTGGCGGACGGCGGTGCGGGTGAAGATCTGCCGCGGCTTGAGCTTCACCTCCTTGGTGATCTTGTCTTCCTTGAGGTTCTTGTTGCCTTCGAAGATCACGCGGTTGACGATCGGGTTCTCGCGCACGCGCAGCACGATGTCGCCCGTCACCGCGCCCGCGATTTGCACGTCGGCAAACAGGTCGCTCGCCTGCAGGTCCTTGATCGCCTGATCGAGCGTTTCGTTGGTGTACGTCTGGCCGATGCGCAGCTTGGTGTAGGACAGCACCGTCTCGGGCTCGATCCGCTGCGAGCCCTCAACCCGCAGCGTCTTCACTGTGCGGACGACAGCGGGCGCTGCGGGAGCAGGAGCAGGCGGGGTCGCGGGAACCGGAGCGTTGGCCGACAGTTGAGATGCAGGGCGGCCATCGGTGGCGGGTCCGGCCGCGGTAGGACCGGACCGCACCTGAGCCTGGCCGGCGACGGGCAGGCCGGACAGGATCGTGCCTGTCAGCAGCGCAGCGGTGGCACGCGCGCCAAGAGTTGAAACCTTCACTGTCACTCAAACACCCCGACCCAAAACGCGATCAAACCGCAACGCCCCGCGCTGTCGCCCTGCCCGAACCCGCTCACCCGATCAACCCGGCCAGGCTTTTACCAACACCCTGCCAAAGCGCCGTCTTGCCGATGTCATTGGCGGTCACCACCAGCATCAGCGCCAGCAACGCGGCGAGCCCGGTGCGGAACGCCCACTCCTGTACCGCCGGGGTGACGGGCCGTCGCCGGATCGCTTCGATCGCGTAGAAGAACAGGTGGCCACCATCGAGCATCGGCACTGGCAGCAGGTTGATGAACCCCAGGTTGATCGAGATGAGCACGATCAGTGACACGAACGCCGCCCAGCCGAGCGTGATCTGCTCGCCAGCCGCGCGCGCCATGCCCACGGGTCCGCTCATGTCCTTGATCGATCGGCGCCCGGTGACGAGCTGGCCGAGCGTATCGACCGTCATCCGCACATAATCCCACGTCCGGCCGACCGCGACGACCGGTGCCTGCAACACGCCGACCCGAACGTGCACCGCCGGCGGCGGCGCGATGCCCAGCAGGCCGCGCTCGTAATGGTTGCCGAAGCGGTCGACCTCCGCCAGCACGCCCAGCGTGGCGTCCACCGATCGCGGCGCGCCGTCGCGGACGAGGTCGATCCTGACCGTCTCGCGCGGGTGGATCACCACATAGTGGAACAGGTCGTCGAACGTCGCCATCGAGCGACCGCCGATCGCGACGATCCGGTCGCCGGCCCGAAGCCCGGCGCTCGCCGCCGCGGTCCGGTGGCCGACGCCGGCGACCACGGGCGGCGTCCGCTCGTCGCCATAGGCGACGACGGCCGCGCTGATGATGAGGATCGCGACCAGGAAGTTCACCGCCGGCCCGGCCAGCACGACCAGCGCGCGCTGCCATACCGCTTTCGCCTGAAATGTGCGCTGCCGCTCGGCGGCGGGCAACGCGAGCCACTCGGCCGAGGGTTGCGACGACGGGTTCATGTCGCCCGCAAACTTGACGTATCCGCCCAGCGGCAGCACCGACAGCTTCCACCGTGTGCCACGCTTGTCGGTCCAGCCGACGATCTCGCGCCCGAACCCGATGGAGAAGACGTCCGCGCCGATCCCGAACCAGCGGCCGACGAGATAATGGCCCATTTCGTGGACGAACACGAGCGGCCCGATCACCAGCGCAAAGGCGACGATCGTCAACAGGATGCCGGGAGTCTCGATCAAGTCACACCTACGACCTGCGTCATCACGCGTCCCGCTCCAGCCTTTACTGCCCCGATCCGCTCCGCGGTCAGCGCCCGCGCCTCGGCATCGACCGCAAGCACCGCATCGAGCGTTTCCGGCGCGGCCGGATCGTAACGTTCCAGCGTATCGGCCACGATTGCGGCGATTTCGAGGAAGCCCATCCGGCCCGCCAGGAACGCCGCCACCGCCACCTCGTTCGCGGCGTTCAGGATCGCCGGCCGCGCGCCGCCCGCCATCAGCGCCTCCCGCGCCAGCGTCAGCGCGGGGAAGCGCACGGGATCGGGCGCCTCGAAGTCCAGCCGTCCGACGGCGACGAGGTCCAGCCGCTCGCCCGGCGTCGCCATCCGCTGCGGCCAGGCGAGCGCCACCGCGATCGGCGTGCGCATGTCGGGCGTACCGAGCTGCGCCAGCACCGACCCGTCGACATATTCCACCATCGAGTGGATCACCGACTGACGGTGGACGAGCACGTCGATCCGCTCGGCCGGGACCGGGAACAGGTGGAACGCCTCGATCAGCTCCAGTCCCTTGTTCATCATCGTGGCGCTGTCGACGCTGATCTTCGCGCCCATCGACCAGTTGGGGTGCGCGATCGCCTGCGCGGGCGTGATGGCGCGCATCTCGTCGGTGCTGCGGTCGCGGAACGGGCCGCCGCTGGCGGTCAGCACGATGCGCGCGACGCCGGCGGGCGCGGTGCGGTCGAGGCATTGGAAGATCGCGCTATGCTCGCTGTCGACCGGCAGCAGTGTCGCGCCATGCGCCGCGATCGCGCGCTTCATGACGTCGCCGGCGGAGACCAGCGCCTCCTTGTTGGCGAGCGCGAGCGTGCCGCCCGCCTCCACCGCGCGCATCGCGGGCTTCAGCCCCGCGCAGCCGACGATCGCGGCGACCGTCACGTCGGCGCCCATCGCCGCCGCCTCGCATACCGCCTCGGCACCGGCCGCCGCCTCGATCCCCGAGCCGGCCAGCAACTCACACAGCGCCGGGAGGCACGTCTCGTCGGCGACGACGGCGCGGCGCGCACCGGTACGCTTTGCCGCCGCGGCGAGCTTGGCGACATCGGCGTTGGCGGTGAGCGCGACGACGCGGAACGCTTCCGGCGAGCGTTCGATCAGGTCGAGCGTTGACGTGCCGATCGATCCCGTCGCGCCGAGGATTGTGACGGTCTTCATCCCGATACCTTCAATCCATTATCTTCAACGATGCCAGCCCGCGGTGAAATGGTAGAGGGTCGGCAGTACCGCCAGCAGTGCGGCCGCCGGCGCGACCGGCACGAGCCCATCGAGGCGATCGAGGACGCCGCCGTGGCCCGGCAGAAGATGCCCCGAGTCCTTCACCCCGGCGCGGCGCTTGATCCAGCTTTCGTACAGGTCGCCGCCCTGCGCCAGCACCGCGAGCGCGGGCGTGGCGATGGTCAGCCGCAGGGGCAGGCCATAGACCTTGTGCATCAGGCCCGCGAAGAGGCTGGCGAGGAGCACGCCGCCGATCAGCCCCGCCCAAGTCTTCTTCGGGCTGACCGCCGGCCACAGCTTGGGCCCGCCGACAAGCCGGCCCGCGGCATAGGCGCCGATGTCGGTCATCCACACCAGCGCCATCGCCCAGATCGCCCAGACGAGCCCCCAGGCCTGGCTCTCGGTGCCGGGCGCATGCTGGCGGCGGATCAGCGTCAGCGCCAGCACCGGCAGCCCGCAATAGAGAACGCCCAGCGCCAGCTCCCGCCCCAGCTTCTCGCGGCGCGTGATGATGACGGTGAAGAACGCCGCGCCCGCCAGCAGGCCGAGCACGAAGAAGTTGCGCGTCTCCAGGATCAGCGACGCCGGCGCCATGATCGCCAGCGGCACGGACAGCGCGAACTGCGCGGTCCGCTTCTGCCGAGCGGTCGCGCCGTGCAGGTCCGCCCATTCCGCCATCATCAGCAGCGAGGCCACGACCGCCAGCAGCCAGAACAACAGCCCACCCGCGACCAGCGCCAGGATGGCTAGGGCCGCCAATCCCACCCCGGTCACGATCCGCGTCGCAAGGTCCGACCGGTTGCGGGGAACGGCCGAGCTCACAGGCCGCCGTACCGGCGCTGTCGCTGCCCAAACGCCGCGACCGCCGCCGCCAGATCGTCGGCGCCGTAATCGGGCCACAGCGTGTCGACGAACAGCAGCTCGGCATAGGCCGCCTGCCACAACAGGAAGTTGGACAGCCGCTGCTCGCCCGAGGTGCGAATCATCAGGTCGAGCGGCGGCAGCTCGCGCGTCTCCAGCTCGGCCTCGATCGCCTCGGCGTCGATCGCCTCGACCGCCATCGCCCCATCGCGCACCCGCTGCGCCAACCGGCGGGCCGCGGTGACGAGCTCGTCCTGCGCGCCATAGTTGAGCGCGATGGCGAGGATCGGTCCGGTGTTCGGCGCGGTACGGGCGAGTGCATCGTCGAGCAGCGCGACCAGATCGGGCGCAAACCGGCTGTAGTCGCCGATGATGCGCAGCCGCACGTCGTCGCGCACCATCTCGGCGAGGTCGCTGCGGATGAACAGCCGCAGCAGGCCCATCAACGCGCCGATCTCGTCCTCCGGCCGGCGCCAGTTCTCGCTGGAAAAGGCGTACAGCGTCAGCGCCTCGATCCCGAGCGACCGCGCCGCCCGCGTCACGCGCCGCACCGCCTCCACACCCGCGCGATGCCCCGCAGCGCGCGGCAGATGCCGCTGCTTGGCCCAGCGGCCGTTGCCGTCCATGATGATGGCGACATGGCGGGGGAGCGACAATTCCGGCTGCCCTGTCGCCAGCAATTGGGCCTCGCTCATCGGCGACACCTTCCGTTCCGCCCATGCTGAGCCTGTCGAAGCACTGCCCTTCTTCCCGCAGAACGGAACGATAGCCTTTCGACACGCTCAGGGTGAACGGAAGAGAAGATCACTTGCCGAGGATTTCCTTTTCCTTCGCACCCGCCGCCGCGTCCAGTTCGGCGACCGTCGCATCGGTCAGCTTCTGCACCTCGGTCTCGTGACGCTTGCGCTCGTCCTCGCTCAGCACGCTCTTCTTCTCGTCGGTCTTGAGGTTGTCCATCCCGTCGCGGCGCACGTTGCGCACCGCGATCCGCGCCTTTTCGGCATATTGCCCCGCGAGCTTGGCGAGTTCCTTGCGGCGCTCCTCCGTCAGGTCGGGGATCGGCAGACGCAGCGTGGTGCCGTCGCTGATCGGGTTGAGCCCGAGCCCGGCGGAGCGGATCGCCTTTTCGACCGGGCCGACGTTGGTCTTGTCCCACACCTGCACCGACAGCATCCGCGGCTCGGGCACCGACACGGTCGCGACCTGGTTGAGCGGCATGGACGCGCCGTACACCGTCACCTGCACCGGATCGAGCAACGCCGTCGACGCACGGCCGGTGCGAAGCCCGCCCAGATCATGCTTCAACGACTCGACCGCGCCGGCCATGCGGCGTTCGAGGTCGCTCTTGTCATAGGCCGGCATGGATCGGTTCCTTCTCGATGGTCTGCACGATCGTCGACACGCCCTCGCCCGCCAGGACCGCGGCGAGGTTGCCATGGTCGCGGATGTTGAAGACGACGATCGGGATATGATTGTCACGGCACAGCGCGATGGCGCTCGCGTCCATGACCTTCAGGTCGTCGGACAGCACCTTGGAATAACTGACGGTCTCATAGCGGCGCGCGCCCGGCACCTTCTTGGGATCGGCGTCGTACACGCCGTCGACGCTGGTGCCCTTGAATAGCGCGTCGCACTTCATCTCGGCCGCGCGCAGCGCCGCGCCGCTGTCGGTGGTGAAATAGGGGGAGCCGACGCCCGCGGCGAAGATCACGACGCGTCCCTTGGCGAGATGCCGCTCGGCGCGACGGCGGATGAACGGCTCGCAGACCGACGCCATCGGGATCGCCGACTGTACGCGTGTCTCGACGCCGATCTGCTCCAGCGCATTCTGCACAGCGAGCGCGTTCATCACCGTCGCGAGCATGCCCATGTAATCGGCCGTCGCGCGCTCGATGCCCTTGGCGGCGGCGGACAGCCCGCGGAAGATGTTGCCGCCGCCCACCACGACGCACAGTTCGTGCCCCGCGTCGCGGGCATCCTTGATCTCGCCCGCCACCCGCGCCGTCACGGCCGGGTCGATCGCCAAGCCTCCCTCGCCCATCAGGACCTCGCCAGAGAGCTTCAGGAGGATGCGGGTAAAACGCCGGGATGCCATGGCGAAGCGGGTACTCGCGGAGCGCGCGAGGAGCAATGGCTTGCCGTCCGACGTCGCGACGGGGCGGGGCACATCCCCGCCCCCCGGTTCAGGCGGTGGGCTCGGGCTGCGGGTCCGTCTTCTGCGGCACGCCCGACGCGGCCGCGACTTCGGCGGCGAAGTCCGACTGTTCCTTCTCGATCCCCTCACCGAGCTGGAAGCGGACATAATCCTTCAGGACGATCGTCTTGCCGGACTCCTTCGCGGCCTTGGCGACGACGTCCTCGACGGGCGTCTTGTTGTCCATGACGAACAGCTGCGACAGGAGCGCGGCCTCCTTCTTGAACTTGGCGACCGCGCCTTCGACCATCTTCTCGATGATGTTGGCCGGCTTGCCGCTCTCCGCCGCCTTCTCGCGCGCAATGCCGCGCTCGCGCTCGACCACGGCGGAGTCGAGGTGATCGCCGTGCAGCGCCTGCGGAAAGGCCGCGGCGATGTGCATCGCGAGCTGCTTGCCCAACGGCTCCAGCACGTCGGCGCCCGCGTCGGACTCCAGCGCGACGAGAACGCCGATCTTGCCCAAACCGTCGGCCTGTTTGTTGTGAACATAGCCCACAACCGCACCCTGGCTCACCTCGAGCCGGCGGGCACGGCGCAGCGACTGGTTCTCGCCGATCGTCGCGATGTTGTTCGTCAGCACGTCGGTGACGGTCGTGCCGGACGCCATCGCCTCGGCCTTCAGCGCCTCGGCATCGTCGCCGGTGGCGAGCGCAATCTGCGTCACTTCACGGACAAAGGCCTGGAACTGCTCGTTCTTCGCCACGAAATCGGTTTCCGAGTTCACCTCGACGGCCGCTCCCTTCGTGCCGGCGACGGCGACGCCGACCAGCCCCTCGGCGGCGGTGCGGCTCGACTTCTTGGCGGCGGCGGCGAGGCCCTTGGTGCGCAGCCAGTCCATCGCCGCGTCCATGTCGCCGCCCGTCTCGCCCAGCGCCTTCTTGCAGTCCATCATGCCCGCGCCGCTCTTCTCGCGCAGGTCCTTGACCATCGAAGCCGTGATGTCGGCCATGTTCCGTATCCTCTTCTTGATCCCGCTGGGGGGGAGATCGAGCCCGTCAAACAAAACCGTCCGCCCTGAGCCTGTCGAAGGGCTGCCCTTCTTCGGTGACGAAGAAAAGACAGTGCTTCGACAAGCTCAGCACGAACGGGGATAGGAGTCGAAGCTGATTGGGGCTTACGCCGCCGGCTGCGGCTCCGCCTCGGCGCCCGTGAAGTCCGCTTCCGTGACCTGGGCCGCGAGCACGTCGCCCTCGGCGTTCACGTCCGTGTCGATCGGCGCCTCCACGCCCAGCGCGGCCTCCTCGGGCGGCTGCTCCATCGCGCCGAAATCGACGCCGCGGCGCTGTTGCTGCTGCTGGCCGCCACGCGTTGCGGCGATCGCGATCGCCTCGCAATACAGGCGGATGGCACGGCTCGCGTCATCGTTCGCGGGTACCGGGAAGGCGATGCCGTCCGGCGACACGTTCGAATCGAGGATCGCCACGACCGGGATGCCCAGCGTGTTGGCCTCCTTGATCGCGAGCTCCTCCTTGTTGGCGTCGATCACGAACATGACGTCGGGCACGCCGCCCATGTCGCGGATGCCGCCCAGGCTTAACTCCAGCTTGTCGCGCTCGCGGGTGAGCTGCAGCACTTCCTTCTTGGTGAGGCCGCGGGTGTCGCCGGACAACTGCTCCTCCAGCGCCTTCATGCGCTTGATCGAGTTGGAGATCGTCTTCCAGTTGGTGAGCATGCCGCCCAGCCAGCGATGGTTGACAAAATGCTGCCCGGACTTGCGTGCCGAATCGGCGATCGGCTCCTGCGCTTGGCGCTTGGTGCCCACGAACAGGACCTTGCCGCCGCCGGCCACCGCCGACGACACGAATTCGAGTGCGCGCGCGAACAGCGGGACGGTCTGCGACAAGTCGAGGATATGGACGCCGTTGCGGTCCCCAAAGATGTAGGGCTTCATCTTCGGGTTCCAGCGGTGCGTCTGGTGTCCGAAGTGCGCGCCGGTTTCGATCAGCTGCTGCATGCTGACGACAGGTGCCGCCATAGGGATAAATCCTTCCGGTTGTGCCTCTGGGAAGCGGATGACCCCGGATCAGGAACCCAGCAAACTACTGTTCTGCTGAGACCCTGAGTCCAGAGCACCGGGCTATGATGCCTCCCGTGCGGGTTTGAGAGCGGGGCGTCTAGCCTTTGTCCCATCCGAAAACAAGTATTGACGATCGGAACGGAATGGGAACATATGATGATCATACCGAATGGCGATTCGCAGGGATCGTGCAAAATACCGGTAACCTGAAGCAATCAGGTCGAAATATGGATCAAGGACAGGGAACCGTCGAAGAATATGGTGGTTCGCCACCATTGAAGTCGACGTCACAGCCTAAGGAGGCGGACATGATTACGCAGCTTGTCGGTACGGTGGTGTTTTCGGGGGCGGCAGGATTGGCAGGGTCGACGATATGGTCGTCGGTCGCGCCGCAATGGCAGAGGATCGCGCGTCTCGCCGTTGGCATTCCGGAAGTGTCGTACGCTCCGCTCAGCCAGCTTGTCCAGGCAGAACGTCGGATCGCCGTACGCCGCTGGTCTTCCCCAGTGCGGTTGCCGCTTGCATGGCGCGAAGTCGCCTGACCCGCGCGTAGCCGACGGTGCTGAACGGCATCGTCGCTATGTACACGAATGAGATTACGCTCAACGTCATCCATGGTGCTGACACGAGTGCGGCACCCAGGATGACGACGGCAGCCAGTGCCTCGAACCGGATCGTCCTGCGCAGGCGCATCGACCCCCAGGAGTAGGTGGGGACGCTCGACACCATCAGGAGTGCGACCAGCGCCACCCAGGGCGCGACCAGATAAGGCGATCGCAGCAGCGGTTCGCCCGTCGCATTCCACAGGAACATCGGCAACATGGCAAGTCCGGCGGCCGTGGGCGCGGGAACGCCGGTTAGGAAGCCGGCGGACTTGTGCGGTTGTTCCGACGTGTCGATGTTGGCGTTGAACCGCGCGAGCCGCAGCGCGCAGAAGACCGCCAGCATCAGCGAGCACATCCACCCGAGCCCCGGCATGGTCACGAGCGACCATAGATACAGGATCAGCGCCGGCGCGACCCCGAACGAGATCGCGTCCGACAGCGAATCGAGCTCCGCACCAAACCGGCTCTCGCCATGCAGCATCCGCGCGATCCGCCCGTCGATCCCGTCGAGCACGCCGGCCACCAGCACCATCGTGACGGCCAGCTCCCACCGCGCGGCGATGCCGAACCGGACGCCGCTGAGCCCGAAACACAGCGCCAGTGCGGTCACCGCATTGGGCGCGACGGATCGCAGCGGCAGCCCGGGCCGTGGCGGGCGCGGAATACGTCGAACGGGGATCCTCACCGGCGATCACCCGCCGTTCGTCGAGAAGCAACGACTGCATCGGGCTTCGTATTCACTGCGCGATCCCGGTCACGGACGCGCCGCCGATCCGTCCGATCACGGTCTCACCCGCCAGCGTCCGCTGTCCCAGCACCACCTGGGGGGTCACATCGTCCGGCAGATACACGTCCAGGCGGCTGCCGAACCGGATCAGCCCGATCCGCTGCCCGCTCGCCACCATGTCGCCCGGCTTCACGAAACCGACGATCCGCCGCGCGACGAGGCCGGCGATCTGGGTGAAGCCGATCCGGCGCGTCAGGCCGTTCGCGTCGGGATGGCCCTGGACGACGAAATGCTGGCGCTCATTCTCCTCGCTCGCCTTGTCGAGGTCCGCGTTGAGGAACTTGCCCGATATGTAGACGACCTGGGTGATCGTGCCCGCGATCGGCGTGCGGTTGATGTGGACGTCGAACACCGACATGAAGATCGACACGCGGACCAGCGCGGCCGATCCGCCATGCTCGACCCCGATCCCGTTGGGGCCGTCGAGCTCGCGCGGGACAGCCACGCGCTGGATCATGGTCACCAGGCCATCCGCCGGCGCGATCACCAGTCCCTCGCCCTGCGGCGTGACGCGGATCGGGTCGCGGAAGAAGGTCGCTACCCAGATGGCGAGCCCGACCAGCGGCCAGAACAACACGTTCCAGACCAGCAACGACAGCAGCGCGATCCCCACGGCGATGGCGACGAACACGCGGCCCTTGGGATGAACGGACGGGAAGCGCCACTTGACGGTAGAGGTGACGACGGGCGGCTTTTCTAACGATGGCATAGCGACCGGGTCTAGCGACCGGGCGGGACGGATTCAATCGACCTGCGCCCTGGCGAGGTCCGCGATGCCTGTCGCCTTGATCCCGACCGCACCGCCGCCTAGACGCCGGCCATCCCCCTCATCAGGAAGTGTCCATGGCAAAGATCAAGGTGAAGACGCCCGTCGTCGAGATCGACGGCGACGAGATGACGCGGATCATCTGGGAATGGATCCGCGAACGCCTGATCAAGCCCTATCTCGATATCGACCTCGACTATTACGACCTCGGCATCGAGAAGCGCGACGAGACGAACGACCAGATCACCATCGATTCAGCCTATGCGACGCAGAAATACGGCGTCGCGGTCAAATGCGCGACGATCACGCCCGACGAGGCGCGCGTGAAGGAGTTCGGCCTCAAGCAGATGTGGAAATCGCCCAACGGCACGATCCGCAACATCCTGGGTGGCACGATCTTCCGAGAGCCGATCGTCATCAGCAACGTGCCGCGGCTGATCCCCGGCTGGACGCACCCGATCGTCGTCGGCCGCCACGCCTTCGGCGACCAGTATCGCGCGACCGACTATAAGGTGCCTGGCCCCGGCAAGCTGCGGCTGGTGTTCGAGGGCGACGATGGCACGGTCATCGATCGCGAGGTCTACCAGTTCAAGGCGGCGGGCGTCGCGCTCGCGATGTACAACCTCGACGATTCGATCCGCGACTTCGCGCGCGCATCGATGCACTATGGCCTGAACCTCAAGTGGCCGGTGTACCTGTCGACCAAGAACACGATCCTGAAAGCCTATGATGGCCGCTTCAAGGACCTGTTCGCCGAGGTGTTCGAGGCCGAGTTCGCCGACAAGTTCAAGGCGGCGGGCATCGTCTACGAGCATCGCCTGATCGACGACATGGTCGCCTCCGCGCTCAAGTGGAACGGCGAGTTCGTGTGGGCGTGCAAGAACTACGACGGCGACGTACAGTCCGACCAGGTGGCGCAGGGCTTCGGCTCGCTCGGCCTGATGACGTCGGTGCTGCTCAGCCCCGACGGCAAGACGGTGGAGGCGGAGGCGGCGCACGGCACCGTCACCCGCCACTTCCGCCAGCACGAGGCGGGCAAGGCGACGTCGACCAACCCGATCGCGTCGATCTTCGCCTGGACCGGCGGGCTCAAGTACCGCGGCAAGTTCGACGACACGCCCGACGTCACCCGCTTCGCCGAGACGCTGGAGCGCGTCTGCGTCGAGACGGTGGAGAAGGGCGACATGACCAAGGACCTCGCCATCCTGATCGGCCCCGATCAGCGCTGGATGACGACGGAGCAGTTCTTCGAGGCGGTGCGGCTGAACCTCGAGACCGCCATGGCGAGCTGGGCCTGAGCCGCGACGAGCGGGGCCGCGGCGCGGGAACCGGGCGGAAACCTTTGTCGTTCGTTCCGGGTGACCAACCACTCGGGAGACGAATGACATGGTGACCATCCCGCTCATCGCCGCAGCCCTGCTCGCTGGCGCACAGACCACGCCGCCGCAGACGCAGCCCGCCGCGCCCGCCGCCGGAACCGCTGCGGCCACGCCGACCGTCGAGGCGGCGGTGTCGGACCAGGCGGGCATGCCGGTTGGCACCATCACCCAGATCAACGGCAACATCGTCGTGATCGACACCGGCACCATCAAGGCCGGTGTGCCGCTCGCCGCCGTCGGTCCCGGGCCGAGCGGTGGTCTGATCACGACCGTGACCAAGGTGCAGCTCGAAGCGGCCGCCGCGCAGAATGCGGCACAGCTCAAGGCGCTGCTCGTCGCTGGAACGAGCGTCCACGCCAGTGACGAGACGACCGCGGTCGGCACGATCAAGACCGCCGATGCGCAGTTCGTGACGCTGACGACGCCCAAAGGCGACGTACGCTTCCCCGCCGGCGCCTTCGCCGCGCGGCCGAGCGGACTGATCGTGTCGATGACCCCGGATCAGTTCAACGCGGCGGTGGCCCAGTCTCTGGGCGCATCGGCGAAATAGCCACTGTCGCGACGGTCTGGCCCAAGAGTCAGGCCGTCGCTTTCCGTTCCGTCAGTCCGGCGCGGACCGCGTCCAGGGCCTCCGCCGCCTTACGTCCGTCCGGCCCCCCGCCTTGCGCCATGTCCGGCCGACCGCCGCCACCCTGGCCCCCAAGCACCGCCACCGCGCGACGCAGCAGGTCGACCGCGTCCCACTGCCCGACCAGGTCCGCGGTGACGCCGACCGCCACCGACGCGCGGCCGTCGTTGATGGCGATGATGGCGGCGATCCCACTGCCGATCCGCCCCTTCGCGTCGTCCACTGCCCCACGCAGGCCCTTGGCGTCGAAGCCGTCGAGCACCTGGCCGACGAAGGCGATCTCGCCGATCCGCTCCGGACCGGCCGGACCGTTCGACCCGCCACCGGTCGCCAGCGCCTTCTTCGCGTCGGCCAGTTCGCGCTCCAGCCTGCGCCGGTCCTCGATCAGCGCCGCCACCCGCGCGGGCACCTCGTCCGGCGTCGAGCGCAGCGCGGCGGCCGCCTCGCGCAGCACCTCGTCGCGGCGCGAGAACCACGCCCGCGCCGCCTCGCCCGTCAGCGCCTCGACGCGGCGGACGCCCGAGGCGACCGCGCCCTCGCCGATCACCTTGAACAGTCCGATTTCGCCCAGCGCGCCGACATGCGTGCCGCCGCACAGCTCCAGCGAGTAGGTCCCGTCCGCATCCTCGCCCATCGAGACGACCCGAACCTCGTCGCCATATTTCTCGCCGAACAACGCCATCGCGCCTTCCGCAATCGCCTCGTCCGGGGTCATCAGCCGGGTGACGACCGCGCCGTTGCCGCGCACCTGCCCGTTCACGCGGGCCTCGACCTCGGCGATGTCGGCCGGCGTCATCGCGACGGGTTGCGAGAAGTCGAAGCGGAGCCTGTCGGGTGCGACGAGCGAGCCCTTCTGCGCTACATGCGTGCCGAGCCGCTGGCGCAGCGCCTCATGCAGCAGGTGCGTCGCGGAGTGATTGGCCCGGATCGCGGCGCGCCGGCCGGTGTCGATCGCCAGCCTCACCGCGTCGCCGACCCGGATCGTCCCCGCCTCCACCAGCGTGTGGTGGACCCAGATGCGGCCGAGCTGCTTGCTGGTCTCCGACACCCGCGCGCGCAGCCCGGCATCGCTGGCGATCGTGCCCGCATCGCCGACCTGCCCGCCGCTTTCGCCGTAGAAGGGCGTCTGGTTGACGACCACCGACACCGTGTCGCCGACGGTCGCGTGATCGACGCGCGCGCCGTCGCGCACCAGCGCGACCACCTCGGCCTCGCCGGTGTCGGCGGCATAGCCGGTGAACTCGGTCGAGCCATGCGCCTCGGCGATGTCGAACCACAGGTCCGCGGATGCACTCGCGCCCGATCCCTTCCACGCCGCCCGCGCGGCGCGCTTCTGCTCCGCCATCGCGGTGTCGAAGCCGGCGCGATCGACCGCCAGCCCCTGCGCCCCCAACGCGTCCTCGGTCAGATCATACGGAAAGCCGAACGTGTCGTAGAGCCGGAACGCTGTCTCGCCCGCAAGCGTGCCGCCCGGCGCCAGCCCCGCCGTCGCCTCGTCCAGCAGCTTCAGGCCGCGGTCGAGCGTCTGGCGGAAGCGCGTCTCCTCCTGGTGCAGCGTCGCCTCGATCAGCGGCTGCGCGCGGAGCAGTTCGGGATAGGCACCACCCATTTCGGCGATCAGCGCCGGCACCAGCCGGTCCATCAACGGCTCGATGGCGCCGAGCAGATGCGCGTGCCGCATCGCGCGGCGCATGATCCGGCGCAGGACGTAGCCGCGCCCCTCGTTGGCCGGCAGCACGCCATCGGCGACCAGGAAGCCCGACGCGCGCAGGTGATCGGCGATCACGCGGTGGCTTGCTAGGTTCGCGCCCTCCGCCCTGGTGTGCGTCAGCGCCTCCGACGCGGCGATCAGCGCACGGAACGTATCAGTGTCATAATTGTCGTGGACGCCCTGCAGCACCGCCGCGACACGCTCCAGCCCCATGCCGGTGTCGATCGACGGGCGCGGCAGGTTGCCGGTGATCTCGTTCGCTTCCTGCTCATACTGCATGAAGACGAGGTTCCAGATCTCGACGAACCGATCCCCGTCCTCGTCCGGCGATCCGGGCGGGCCGCCAGCGATATGGTCGCCGTGATCGTAGAAGATCTCCGAGCACGGTCCGCACGGCCCGCTGTCGCCCATCGCCCAGAAATTGTCCTTGGTCGGGATGCGGATGATGCGGCTCTGCGGCAGCAGCTTCGTCCAGAGGCCGTACGCCTCGTCGTCGGTGTGGTAGACGGTGGCGGTCAGCCGCTCCGCCGGGATGCCCCACTCCTTCGTCAACAGGTTCCACGCGAGCGTGATCGCGCGTTCCTTGAAGTAATCGCCGAACGAGAAATTACCGAGCATCTCGAAGAACGTATGGTGGCGCGCGGTGTAGCCGACGTTGTCGAGGTCGTTGTGCTTGCCGCCCGCGCGCACGCATTTCTGCGACGAGGTCGCGGTGCTGTACGGCCGGGACTCCAGCCCCGTGAACACGTTCTTGAACGGCACCATGCCCGCGTTCACGAACATCAGCGTCGGGTCGTTCTGCGGCACCAGCGGCGCGGACGGCACGATGCGATGACCCTCGCCGCCGAAATAATCGAGGAAGCCGCGGCGGATGTCGTTGGTCGAGATCATGCCAGCGGCCTAGTGGAACGGCCCGCCCCGCTCAAGGCTGCGGCTGGTAGGCGCGACCACCGTCAACGCGCGCGCCCGGCTCTCGAAGCGTAGCGGCATGGCGAGCCGCACGACCTCGCCATCCAGCGCAACATCGATATGCCGCGAGCGGCCCTCGGCCGCGAACGCCGCGTGATCGCCTATCGCGGCAAAATCCCGCTCCCGATCGGCACGCCCCAGCACCGCGCGCATGGCGAACCCGGCGAGCGCGAGCCGGCGGCGGGAGGCGACCGCATAGATCGACAGCCTGCCGTCATCGAGCGCGGACCGTCGCCCGACAGAGCCCGGATCGAGCGAATAGCGGTTGTTGCCGACGAACAGCAGCGGCGTCACGATCGGACGGCTGTCGCCGGGCAGCACCAGCCGCAGCCGATGGTGGCGCATCCGCCGAAGCGCGCCCAGCGCGGCCGGCAGCGCGGCGAGCCACTTGGGCGCGGCGATCCCGTCCCGTCCGCGCACCAGCGCCGGGTAGAGGCCGATGGAGGCGTTGTTGACGAACGCCCGCCCGTTCACGCGACCGAGGTCGATGGTGCGCGCGGGTCGCTCCCCGATCAGCCGCGCCGCCGCGAGCAGGTCCCGGGGCACGCCGAGTTCGAGCGCAAGGTGGTTGCGCGTGCCGAGCGCCAGGATGCCGAGCGCGGTCGGCGTTCCCGCCAGCGCGCCGGCCGCGCCGCCCAGCGTCCCGTCGTGGCCGCCGACGACGACCACCGGCGCACCGACGAGCGCCGCCGCCCGGCCGGCGATCGCAGCACCGGCCAGCAGTTCGAGCGCGATCGGGACCCCGGCCTCCTCGAACGCGGCCTCCACATCGTGGCGCAGACGGCCGCCGAGCCGGCGAGCGGTGCCGCCCGCAACGTTGACGAGGACCGGCACGCGAGCCGTGTCGCGGGTCATCCGGCGCCCTGATCGTCGGCCGCCCCCGCTCGTGCCTCAAACCGTACCGCCCTCAAACCGGCGCGTCGATCGAGGCGGGTGGTTCGCTGAACCAGCGCGGGCCTGCGTCGGTCATGTGGAAACAATCCTCCAGCCGCACGCCGAAGCGCCCGGGCAGGTACAGCCCCGGTTCGTCGGAGAAGCACATGCCGGCCGCCAGCGGCATCGTCTCGCCATGAACGAGGTTGACCGGCTCGTGCCCGTCGAGGCCGATGCCGTGGCCCGTCCGGTGCGACAGGCCGGGCAGCTTGTATCCCGGACCGTAGCCGAGCGACGTATAGTAGCCGCGCACCGCATCGTCGACGCTGCCCGCCGGCGCGCCGATCCGGGCGGCGGCGAGCGCGACCTGCTGCCCGCGATGCACCTGGTCCCACACGGTGCGGACGTCGGCGGGCACCGCGCCGGTCGGCACCCACGTCCGCGACACATCGGACTGATAGCCCTGTACCGTGCAGCCGCAGTCCATCAGCAGCGGCAACCCGTCGGCGACGCGATGCACTTCGCGGCTGCCGTGCGGCAGCGCGGCGGCGGGACCGATCAGCGCGAGGGCGAACTCGGGCGCCCCGCCCAGCTTGCGCGTCGCGGCGTCCATCAGCGCGGAGATGTCCGGCCCGGTCATGCCGCGCTCCACCCTCGCGTGCACCCAGCGATAGGCGGCGATCGTCACGTCGGTGGCTACCTGCATCAGCGCGATCTCGGCCGGCGTCTTCACCATGCGGCAGCCGCGCACGACCGGGTCGGCGCTGACCGTTTTTGTCTCGGGCAGGACGCGGCGGAGGCCATCGGCGATGAAGAAGCGCACCGTCTCCTCCACCCCGATCGACCCGGCGCCGAGCCGCCGATCGCGCAGGAAGCCCGCGACGACGGCCATCGGATCGGCGTCCTCCTGCCACACGCGGACCTCGGCGGGGACGGCGAGGCTCTCGCGCACCGACGGCTCCTCGAAGAACGGCGTGACGAGGCAGGGCTCGCCCTCGACCGGCAACACCGCAAGCGTCGGGCGTTCGCTGCGATGCCAGGCGACGCCCGTGAAATAGATCATGGACGATCCGGGCTCGATCAGCACCGCCACCAAGCCGTTCGCTCGCATCAGTGCCTGGGCTCGCGAAAGGCGAAGGCGGCGCTCGTCGGGGCCGATCGGGATGGTGGCGGTGGTGAGGTCGTGCAGGGCCGACAAGTCCGGCTCTGCCGCACGCAGGATCGAGGCGGTCTGGAGGAGCGGCAGGGCGGCCGCACCGGCGAGGACCGCGCGTCGGGTCAGGTCAGACAACGACAGCCGCCTCCTCAACGGTCGGGATCAATCCCGCCCCAGTCCGTTCGTGCTGAGCTTGTCGAAGCACTGCTTTCTCCCGAGCCTGTAAAGACGGCCCTTCGACAAGCTCAGGGCGAACGGTTGAGGGTGGTGGACGCCATGGACGCCGCGCGCGGAGCGTACGGCGCTTGACCGCGGCGCGGCAATCCCCTTCCCTGTCGGCTCGCCTCACCCGGGATCGTACATCGCATGCGCAGCCGCCTGACCTTCTGGATCGTCATCGCACTGGTCGCCGGGCTCGTCGTCGGCTGGGGGCTGCATCGCGCGATCGACGACGGCAGCACGGCATCGGCCGAACGGCTGGCGAGGATCGCGGGCTATCTGTCGATCCTGACGCAGTTGTTCCTGCGGCTCATCAAGATGATCATCGCGCCGCTGGTCTTCTCGACGCTCGTGGTCGGCATCGCGCACATGGGCGACACGTCGGCGCTCGGCCGCGTCGGCTTGCGTGCGCTCGCCTGGTTCCTGGGCGCGAGCCTCGTGTCGCTGCTGCTCGGGCTCGTGCTGGTCAATCTGATCCAGCCCGGCGTCGGCCTCGCGCTGCCGCTGCCGCCTGTCACCGCCAGCGCGGGCGTCGACCGTGCAAGCTTCGACGCCGCCAAGTTCGTCGCCCACATCGTGCCGCAGTCGATGGTGGAGGCGATGGCGAACAACGAGATCCTCGAGATCGTCGTCTTCTCCGTCTTCGTCGGCGTCGCGATCACCGCGGTGGGCGAGCGGGCGCAGCCGCTGGTGCGCGCGTCCGAGGCGCTGGTGGCGGTGATGCTGCAGATCACCGACTATGTCATGCGCGTGGCGCCCTTCGCCGTGTTCGCCGCGGTCGCCTCGACGCTCGCGGAGCGGGGCCCGGGCGTGCTGCGCGACCTCGCCTGGTTCATGGGCAGCTTCTACCTCGGCTTGGGCCTCCTGTGGTGCCTTCTGGTCGCGGCCGGGTTCGCGGTCGTCGGCCCGCGCATCGTGCATCTGGTCCGCTACATCCGCGAGCCGCTGATCCTCGCCTTCACCACCGCCTCGTCGGAGGCGGCGCTGCCCCGCACGCTGGAGGCGCTCGACCGGTTCGGGGTGCCGCCCCGGATCGCGAGCTTCGTGCTACCGCTCGGCTATTCGTTCAACCTCGACGGGTCGATGATGTACATGACGTTCGCGTCGCTGTTCATCGCGCAAGCCTATGGCATCCATCTGCCGCTCGGCGAGCAGGTGGCGATGCTGCTCGTGCTGATGGTGACGTCCAAGGGCATCGCCGGCGTGCCGCGCGCGAGCCTGGTGGTGATCGCCGCCACCCTGTCGCAGTTCAACATCCCGGAGGCCGGCCTGCTGCTGATCCTGGCGGTGGACCATTTCCTCGACATGGGCCGGTCCGCCACGAACGTCATCGGCAACGCGATCGCCGCCAGCGTCGTCGCGCGGTGGGAGGGCAGACTGGGCGCATTGCGCGAACCGGACATCGTGCCCGCGACCGCGCCGTCAGGCCACGGGCCGTTGATCGACGACCGCAGCTTCGACGAGATCGGGCGGACGTCTCGGTAAGGTAGTTCCCAGACCGTTCGTGCTGAGCTTGTCGAAGCACCGCTCTTCTTGCTGCGATAAGCGAGCCTCCTCCGACTGGCTGCAACGGCAATAGCTCAGCCAGACGGAGAGTGGGATCACGCGTAGGCGTAGGGTCCCCCCGCGGCCAGCGCGCGCTGGTACGCGGGCCGGGCGTGGACCTTGTCGAGCCACGCGATCGTGTGCGGACGCGTGGCGTTCAGTCCGCCGCGACTGCGCGCCGCCTCCAGCGGGAAGCTCATCATGACGTCTGCGCCCGTCAACTCGTCGCCGGCGAACCAGGGCCGCTGCGCCAGTTCCTGCTCGATATAGTCGAGGTGGACGTCAATCATCGGCTGCACCTTCTTGGCCGCCAAGCCGCCGACGACCGGGATCCGGCTCAACACCAGCAGCAGGAGCAGCGGGGGCATTACCGACCCTTCGGCATAGTGGAGGAAGTATCGGTAGCGCAGCACCGCGTCGCGGTGCGCCGGGGGGCCGAGCCGGCCGTCCGCCTTTTCGACCAGATACTCGATGATCGCGCCCGTCTCGGCCACCACGACGCCCCCCTCGCCAGAGACGCCGACGGCGTCCACGATCACCGGCGACTTGCCGAGCGGGTGGATGCGCTTCAGCTCCGGCGGCGCGAGCATCGTCGCCTTGTTCCGCTCGTACCGTTTCACCTCATAGGGCAGGCCGAGCTCCTCGAGCATCCACAACACGCGCTGCGACCGGCTGTTCTCGAGATGGTGGACGGTGATCGTCATGCGGGCTCCTCCGGGATGGCGGCGAACGCGTGACGTTCGCGCGAGTGACGTGAGATGGATCGGCGAGGCAACGCCCCCGGACGCGCGAAGGGCCCGCCGTCGCCGGCGAGCCCTCCACTATCGATCAACTTGAGGATCGCCGCAGATCACACATCGTCCTCGGCGTCGGGACCGACCATGAGCGCTTCGCTCACCTTCTCCGTCCGCTGGCGGATCGCTTTTTCCAGCCGGTCGGCCATGTCGGCGTTCTCTCGCAGGAACGTCTTGGCGTTCTCGCGTCCCTGCCCGATCCGGACGCTGTCGTAGCTGAACCAGCTGCCCGACTTCTCGACCAGCCCCGCCTTGACGCCGAGATCGAGGATCTCGCCGATCTTGGAGATGCCCTCGCCGTACATGATGTCGAACTCGACCTGCTTGAACGGCGGCGCGACCTTGTTCTTCACCACCTTCACGCGGGTCGCGTTGCCGACGATGTCCTCGCGGTCCTTGATCTGGCCGGTGCGGCGGATGTCGAGGCGGACGCTGGCGTAGAACTTGAGCGCGTTGCCGCCGGTCGTCGTCTCCGGATTGCCGTACATCACGCCGATCTTCATGCGCAGCTGGTTGATGAAGATGACCATGCAGCGCGAGCGGCTGATCGATCCGGTCAGCTTGCGCAGCGACTGGCTCATCAGCCGCGCCTGCAGGCCGACGTGGCTGTCGCCCATCTCGCCCTCGATCTCCGCGCGCGGGACAAGCGCGGCGACGGAGTCGATCACCAGCACGTCGATGGCGTTGGAGCGGACCAGCGTGTCGACGATCTCCAGCGCCTGCTCGCCCGTGTCCGGCTGCGACACGATCAGCTCGTCGATGTTGACGCCCAGCTTCTTGGCATAGACGGGGTCGAGCGCATGTTCGGCATCGACGAACGCGGCGGTGCCGCCGCCCTTCTGCGCCTCGGCGATGACATGGAGCGCCAGCGTCGTCTTGCCCGACGATTCAGGGCCGTACACCTCGATCACCCGACCGCGCGGCAGGCCGCCGACGCCGAGCGCGATGTCGAGCCCAAGCGACCCGGTCGAGATCGTCTCGACCTCCATCGACTGCTTGGAGCCCAGCTTCATCGCCGAGCCCTTGCCGAAGGCGCGGTCGATCTGCGCCAGCGCGGCGTCGAGCGCCTTCTGCCGGTCCGTGCTTGCGGTCGCGGCCGCCTTCTCGTTCGCCATGCCCGTGTCGATCACCTTGAGAGAGGCAGCCATCAGCCCGATCCTTTGCTAGAACAGCCGCGCCATGGGTTCAACGCGTCGATGACGCATGTATCCGTTCTGTTCTGGCAGAACAAGAGTGGAACATCGTATTATTCCGTTCGATGGCGTGGAGTGCCGGCCGTCTCGTCGCAGCGTCGCGGTCGTGGCCTGCTATTCGATCGGATCATGCCAGGGCCGTCTCCAGCGCCCACCAATCGGGGTGCTCCGTCCTTAGCGCAGCAGCGGCGGAGTGGCGGTCCGCGGGCGAGTCGAACAAGGCCAGGCAGGTGGCGCCCGACCCGGACATGCGGACGAACGCGGCGCCCGGCCGCGCCTCCAGCCACGCGAGCAGGTCGGCGATGACGGGCGCAGTCGCGATCGCGGGCGCGGCGAGATCGTTGCGGCCGGCGCGGGCGCGCGTCATCACGTCGCCTTCCCTCGCGACGCCGCCGCGGTCCACGCCGTCCCAGCCGGCGAACACTGGTCCGGTAGCGACCGCGACGCGCGGGTTGACGAGCAGCGCGGGCATGCCGCCCAGCGGCTCGAGCGGGATCAGATCGTCGCCGCGTCCGGTGCCCAATGCGGTCCGACCGAGCAGGCAGGCGGGAACGTCGGCTCCGAGCGCGCGCGCGACCGCGACGAGCCCGGTGTCCCCCGCCTCGACCCCATGCAGCCGTGCGAGCGCGCGCAACGTCGCCGCCGCATCCGCCGAACCGCCGCCGATCCCCGATGCGATCGGCAGGATCTTCTCCAGCGCGATAGCATGCGCGGTGTCGGGCGCGAACGCATCGACGAACGCGCGGGCGGCGCGGGTGACGAGGTTGTCGCCCTCGCCCGATAGCGCCGACGCGAACGGCCCGGTCATCACGAACGAATCGGTTTCCGCCGGAGCGGCCGTCACCACGTCGCCGTCTCGCGCGAACGCGAACAGCGTCTCCAGCTCGTGGTAGCCGTCCGCGCGGCGGCGGCGGACGTGGAGCGCCAGGTTGAGCTTGGCGGGGGCGATCTCCACGATCACGTCGTTATCCAGCATCGTCCGGATCGCCCTTTCCTAGTCACCGCCGCCTTGAGCCGGTGTCCCGCCGTTACCTTCGGGTTTCGAAGAAGAAGCGGGCCCCCGGGTCAAGCCCGGGGTGACGGCGTGTGGACGGGGTGACGGGCCAACCGCCGCACTACGCTACGGCGAGGTGCCTACATGTTGGGGTAGTTCGGTCCTCCGCCGCCTTCGGGCACCACCCAGTTGATGTTCTGCGTCGGGTCCTTGATGTCGCACGTCTTGCAGTGGACGCAGTTCTGCGCATTGATGACGAAGCGCGGCTCATTCGTGTCCTGCCCCACCACCTCGTACACGCCGGCCGGGCAATATCGCTGCGCCGGCTCGTCGTACATCGGAAGGTCGTACTCGATCGGAACCGCGGGATCGCGCAGCGTCAGGTGGACCGGCTGATCCTCCTCGTGGTTGGTGTTGGACAGGAACACCGACGACAGGCGATCGAACGTCAGCTTGCCGTCGGGCTTGGGATAGTCGATCGGCTTGACCAGGTCCTTGCGCCACAGGCTCTCGTGATCGGGGTGGTGCTTCATCGTGAAGGGCATCTTGAGGCCGAAATGCTCGAGCCACATGGTGATGCCCGACAGGCCCGAGCCGACGAAGTCGCCGAACTTCTTGACGATCGGCACGACGTTTCGGACGATCGAAAGCTCCTTGTGCAGCCAGCTCGCCTCGAACGCGGCGGGATAAGCGGACAGCTCGTCGCCCGAGCGCCCGGCCTGGACCGCGTCGAACGCCGCTTCCGCCGCCATCATGCCCGACTTCATCGCGCCGTGCGTGCCCTTGATGCGCGGCACGTTGAGGAAACCCGCCGAGCAGCCGATCAGCGCACCACCCGGGAAGGTCAGCTTGGGGATCGACTGCAACCCGCCGTCGTTGATCGCCCGCGCGCCGTAGGACACGCGCTTGCCGCCTTCCAGGAGCTCGCGCACCGCCGGGTGCGTCTTCCACCGCTGCATCTCGCTGAACGGCGACAGATGCGGATTGGTGTAGGACAGCCAGGTGACGAAGCCGATCGACACCTGCCCGTTGGCCTGATGATAGATCCAGCCGCCGCCGTTCGACCCATCGGTCTCGCTGAGCGGCCAGCCCTGGGTGTGGATCACGCGGCCGGGATGGTGCTTCTCGGGCGCTAGGTCCCACAGCTCCTTCACGCCCAGGCCGTACACCTGAGGCTGCGCGTCGCGCGCGAGGTCGAAGGTGCGGATCAGCTCCTTGGTCAGATGCCCGCGCACCCCTTCCGCCAGCACGGTCTATTTCGCGTCCCCCTCCAGTCCCGCCTGCCCGTCGGCCCTGCGCGTGCCGTCGCGCGCGACGCCCATGTCGCCGGTCGCGACGCCCTTCACCGACCCGTCGTCGTTGAACAGCACCTCGGCGGCGGCAAACCCTGGGAAGATTTCCACGCCTAACTCCTCCGCCCGCCCGGCCAGCCAGCGGCACAGATTGCCGAGCGAGCAGGTATACGTCCCCTCGTTGTGCAGGAACGGCGGCGTCCACAGGTGCGGCAGGACGTATTTCTTGCCCTTGGTCAGCACCCAATGGAGGTTTTCCGTCACCGGCGTCTCGGCCAGCGGACAATCGGTGTCGCGCCAGTCGGGCAGCAGTTCGTCCATCGCGCGCGGATCGATCACCGCGCCCGACAGGATGTGCGCGCCGACCTCCGATCCTTTCTCCAGCACGCAGACCGACAGCTCGCCGCCCCGTTCGGCCGCCGCCAGTTGCTTCAACCGGATCGCGGCCGTCAGCCCTGCCGGGCCGGCGCCGACGATCACCACATCATAGGGCATCGACTCGCGTTCGGACATCACTCAAACTCTCTCTCGCTCGGCATACCGCATCTTCGACGCGGCTCCGCCACACTCCATCCTATACGCCGTTTCCGCGGATTGACGGCGTCGTCAACGTGGGGGCAGTAACCTGAGTGATGGGAGCATACCAGAAACTTGATTGGCGCGCGCTCGCGGCCAGCACGCTCGACTGGTGGCGGGATGCCGGGGTCGATCTGCTGGTAGACGAGGACCCGGTCGATTGGCTCGAGCCGCCACCGCCAGTCGCGCCCGCGCAGCCCGTCAGCCCCGCACCCGGACCGGCCGCGATGCCCGCCGACCTCGCGAGCTTCCTCGCCTGGCGGATCGGGCCGGGCGCGCCCGAAGCCGCCTGGCCCGGCCGACGGCTCGGACCGGAGGGCGCCGTCACCACGACGATCGTCGTCACCGACCTGCCCGACCGCGAGGACCTGACCGCCGGACGGCTGATGAGCGGCACGAGCGGCGTGTTGCTCGATCGGATGCTCGCCGCGATCGGCCTGTCTCGCGGGACGGTCCAGCTCGTGCCGGTCGCAACCGCCCGCCCGCCGGCCGGCCGCATCCCGCCCGCTGACGAGCCGCAGCTTGCCGAGACGATCCGCCGTCATCTGGCGCTCGCGCGGCCGGAACGCGTGCTGCTGCTCGGCAATGCGGCGAGCCGTGCGGTGCTTGGGATGGACTGCCAGGCTGCGCGCGGTTCTTTGCACATCGTTAACCACGAGAGCGGAGAAGCTGGAGTAATAGCGAGCTTCCATCCGCGCTTCCTGCTGGAGCGACCGACGGCCAAGGCGGATGCGTGGCGGGACTTGCGATTGCTGATGGGGATTGTCGGGCGATGACGCGACGCAGGACGATGGTGGCGGCGGCGATGCTGGCGGGAGCGGCGATTGCGGGTCCGGCTTGGGCCGCGCCCAGCGATACGGACGCCACGCCCGCGGAGGGATCGGCAGGCATCCACGTGGCACCCAAGGGCGACGGCATACCCGACCAGCTCGATGCCACGCAGCGGGCGGGGTATCGCACCGTTTTCCAGGCGATCCGCGAGAGCCGCTGGACCGACGCGCAGCTCGCGCTTGACGGGATGAAGCCCGGACCGCTCCATGCGATCGCCCGCGCCGAACTGTATACATCGCATGGCTCGCCCAAGGTGGAGGCCGCGCCGATCGTCGAGGTGCTGACGCAATCGCCCGAACTGCCGGAGGCCGACGCGCTCGCCCGCCTGGCGCGCGCGAAGGGCGCGAGCGACCTGCCCGAGCTGCCGGTGGCGCAGCGCATGACCTGGATCGACGGCTCTCCCAGCCGTGCGCGCGCCAAGAGCATCAAGAGCGACCTGATCGCCGCCGATCTGGCGCAGAAGATGCAGCCGTACGTCAAGGACGATCAAGGCGCCGCCGCGCAGGCGCTGCTCGATGCGACCGACGGGCTGTCACCCGATGCGCAGACCGAGTGGCAGCAGAAGGTGGGCTGGATCTACTACCTGCAGGGCGATGACGCCAACGCTCGCGTCATGGCCGCCAAGGCCTCCGCGGGTAGCGGCGACTGGGCGATCCAGGGCGAGTGGATCGGCGCGCTCGCCGCGTGGCGCCAGGACGATTGCACCGCCGCCGGCAAGGCGTTCGAGGACGTCGCCGCCCGCGCATCCGATACCGAGTTGCGCGCCGCCGGGCTGTTCTGGGCCGCGCGCGCCGACATGGCCTGCGGCCGTCCCGACCGGATCGAGGCGCGGCTGAAGAACGCCAGCCAGTTCAAGGAGACCTTCTACGGCCTCCTCGCGCGCCAGTCGCTCGGCATCCAGGACCCGCGCGCGAAGGCGGGTGACCGGTTCGTCCTCGCCGACTGGGTCGCGCTGGAGCGGCGCCCGAACATCCGCGTCGCCGCCGCGCTGACCGAGATCGGCGAGGCGACGCTCGCGGACCAGGTGCTTCGGCATCAGGCCGCGATCGGCGACCCCAATGATTTCGCGCCGCTCGTCCGGCTCGCCGCCAAGCTCGACCTGCCGGCGACGGTGATCTGGCTATCGCACAACGGACCCGTAGGCATCACGCCGACGGTGGCGGCGCGCTATCCCGCTCCCAACTGGACGCCGGACGGCGGCTGGCGCGTCGACAAGGCGCTGGTCTACGCGCACACGCTGCAGGAATCGCGCTTCCGCACCGACGTCGTCAGCCATGCCGGCGCCTATGGCCTGATGCAGATCATGCCGTCGGTCGCCAAGGATTATGCGCGCGCGCATGGCACGCTGCCCGATCGCGCTGCGCTCCGTCTGCCGTCGACCAACATGGAGCTAGGCCAGATGCAGCTCGAGCGGCTGCGCGACCAGCAGGCAACGGGCGGGCTGCTGCCCAAGGTGATCGCGGCCTATAACGCCGGGCCGGTACCGGTTCAGCTGTGGAACGCCCTGTCGCGCGACGGCGGCGATCCGCTGCTCTACATCGAGTCGATCCCCTATTGGGAGACGCGCGGCTATGTGATGACGGTGCTGCGCAACTACTGGATGTACGAGGGGCAGCTCGGCACCTCGGCGGGCAAGGGCGCGTCGCCGAGCCGGGTGGCACTGGCGCAGGGCATGTGGCCGCGCTTCCCGGGCCTCGCGGGCCCAAGCGCCATCCGGATGAACGCGCGGCCGCTGCGCACCGCGACCGCCAGCGTGGTCGCGACGAGCGCGAGCGTGCCGGTCAGCCTCGCATCGCCGGCGCGCACCTTCGCGACGGCCGATTGATCCGGGCGGATTGATGCCGCCGGACACCGCCGCGACGTTCCTGCCGGTCCGGATCGCGGTGCTGACCGTGTCTGACACGCGCGGCCTTGCCGAGGATCGCTCGGGCGACACGCTGGTCGAGCGGCTGCTGGGCGCGGGCCACCTCCTCGCCGACCGCGGACTCGTCCGCGACGATACCGATCTGATCGTGGAACGGCTGGACGCGTGGATCGACGATCCCGATATCGACTGCATCATCACCACCGGCGGCACCGGCGTGACGGGGCGCGACGTGACGCCCGAGGCGATCAGCCAAGTCGCTGAGAAGATCATCCCCGGCTTCGGCGAGCTGTTCCGCTGGCTCAGCTACGCCAAGATCGGCACGTCGACGATCCAGTCGCGCGCCTGCGCGGGCGTCGCGCGCGGCACCTATCTGTTCGCGCTGCCAGGCTCGACCGGCGCGGTGAAGGACGGCTGGGATGGCATCCTCGCGAGCCAACTCGACAGCCGCCACAAGCCCTGCAACTTCGTCGAGCTGATGCCGCGGCTCAGGGAGCGGTGATCAATTAGGTTCCAGGCTTTGCCGGCGTTTGCGCGTTTAGCCGTTTGTCAAATGACTGCAATGCAGTGTTCATCCAATCGACAATGTCGGCAAAGTTTACCTGATTGATCCCTCCAACGGTCGACACATCATGCTTTAGCTCAAGCGCGCCATCTTTTAGCAGCGCAGCGCTGAGGAACCGCTTCGACTGGTTCCATTCATTGGCAAAAGCGAAGGTTATCTTTGGATCGGCCTTGAAGCTAGCATAAAATTGGATTGACTTACAGTGGACATGCGTTTCGCAATCGTAGAATAGACTTGATAGTTATATCCTCCCGCTGAGCTGTCGACCTCGGGATCGCCGCTGTTGTCTTTGGTGACCTCGGCCTTGTAACCTGCTTTCTGAAGCGCAGCCACGATCGTTGCCGGATCACTTGCACAGACCATGCCGACAGGACATGGAGCCAGGTCGTTGGCTCTAACCGAAGTCGAAGCCACGATCGCCGAAACCGCAGTCAGCGCCAGAATTGATCCTCTCATCGCCATTGCATCCCCTAATAGATCAAAAAAGCATTCTCTCAGTGGACTTGGCGTTTCGCAACCGACTCTTTCAACGGCGGCGTCACGTTCCAGCCGGACTGTGGATCTGCATAACCGCCAGTTCATGCCCGTCCGGATCGCGGAAGTGGAAGCGTCGGCCGCCCGGGAACGCGAACACCGGCTTCGTCACCACGCCCCGGCCCCGCTCCACCGCCGCCAGCGTCGCCTCCAGATCGTCGACCGCGATCACCGGCAGCAGCGCCGCCGTGCGCTCCGCCGGATCGGCCTGCACGCCGACGTCGGTGTCGCCGCTCATCGTCGAGGCATAACTCGGGCCGAAGTCGGTGAACGACCAGCCGAACACGGCGGCATAGAATGCCTTGGCGTCGGCGGCGTCGCCGACCGGCAGTTCGAGGTAGTTCAGTCTCGCCATCGTCCTTCCTCCACTTCGTTCTTGCTATGTTCTGTTACGGCCTCTAGCCCGTGTCAATGGCCCAGCCCGGAACCCGTCCCCGACCCGACCGCGGCGCGACCGTCAATTGGGAGAGCGCCCGGTTCGCGCTGCCGACGATCGAGTCCGACGGCGACTGGCTCGATGCCCGCGACCTCGTGGATGGGGCCGCGCCGCCGCTGCGCACCACGGTGACGGTCGAGCACCCGCGCACGATTATCAGCCGCAACGCCTCGCCCGACGTGCCGTTCGACCGCTCGATCAACCCCTATCGCGGGTGCGAGCATGGCTGCATCTATTGTTTCGCACGGCCCACCCACGCGTATCACGATCTGTCGCCGGGGCTGGATTTCGAGAGCCGGCTGTTCGCCAAGCTCGATGCGGCGGTGTTACTGCGCGCCGAGCTCGCGCGGCCGGGCTATGTCGCCAAGCCGATGGCGCTGGGGACCAACACTGATCCCTACCAGCCGATCGAGCGCGACTGGCGGATCACGCGCGGCGTGCTGGAGGTGCTCGCCGAGTGCGATCATCCGGTGACGATCACCACCAAATCCGATCGCGTGGTGCAGGACATCAACCTGCTAGCAGCGATGGCGGCCAAGGGGCTGGCGACCGTGTGCGTGTCGATCACCTCGCTCGATGCCAAGGTGGCGGGCACCGTCGAGCCGCGCGCGCCGACCCCCGCCCGGCGGCTGGCGGCCGTGCGGCGACTGTCGGAGGCGGGTGTGCCCGTCTACGTCTCGATCGCGCCCGTCATCCCGGCGATCACCGACCATGAGGTCGAGGCGATCCTCGCGCATGCGGCCGACGCCGGCGCCCGCCATGCGTTCTTCATCCCGGTACGGCTACCACATGAGGTCGCGCCGCTATTCCGCGCTTGGCTCGACGAGCATTTCCCCGATCGCGCGGCCAAGGTGATGGCGACGATCCGCGGCTTGCGCGACGGCCGTGACAACGATCCCGGCTTCTTCACGCGGATGAAGGGCAGCGGGCCTTGGGCGGAGCTTCTGCGCACCCGCTTCCAGATCGCCTGTCGCCGCCATGGCCTCAACGCCGAGCGGATCGTGCTGCGATCGGACCTGTTTCGTCCGCCGCCGGGACGTCAGGGCGAGCTGTTCGGCTGATGCAGCTTCGACAGTGCTCGACCGTTGATGACGGATACCGACAAGGAGAGCGACGATGGACAGAGGCAACGGCGACCAGGGCCCGATCGGATCGGACACCGGCAACGAGGAAAAGACGGCGAACACGCCCGCGGCACTGGACAAGAAGGAAGCGACCGATCCCAACCAGACGGGCGGCGAGGACGCGGAGTCGGGTGCCGGGTACGGCAACCATGCGATGCCCGACCTGCCCGAGGCCGGCGTTTAAGGCATTCCGTCATCCCCGCGAAAGCGGGGACCCATCGCCATGGGATGCTCCACAATACGGCCGGAGATGGGTCCCCGCCTTCGCGGGGATGACGGATAACGGACCGGGTTACCTGGCCCGCCAAAACTGTCAGACCCGCATCAATCCTTCAGGCACAACACGATCGCGTCGATCGCCGAGCGCGTGTCGTCGATCGTCTTGACCCGGATGCAGTCGACGCCAAGCGTCATCGCCGGATAGTCGTTGCCGCCCGGAAAGATCGCATCGCCGATGAAGATCATCTCGGTGAGATCCACTCCGCTGTGCTCGGCGAGCTTCTTGAGGCCGTAGCCCTTGTCGACCCCCTCGCGCGTGATGTCGATCGAGGTCGCGCCGCCCATGTTGATCGCAAGCCCCGGCAGCCGCTGGCGAAGGTCCGCCTGGATCACCTTGCGCTTGGCGAAATCCGGATCCCAATGCTCCTTGGCGTCCAGCGGCGCCTGCTGGCCTAGCGCGGAAAAGGTGATCTGGCTGCCGCGATCCTCGATCCGCTCGCCCCAGGTCTGCTCGGGCTTGAAGCCGGTTGCCTCCAACGAGGCGTTGAACGAGTCGACGATCTGCTTCTTCTGCGCATCGTCGAACAGCTCGGCGTAGATCGCCTTCCAACCCGATCCGTCGTGGCGGTACAGTTTGGTGCCCGTCGTCGGCAGGATAAACAGACCATCAGTGTCGGCGTCCGCCGGTAGCTGCGACACCACCTGCTTCTCGAACTGCGGCCAGTCGCCGCCCGATATCACCGCGACCTTGGCGACCGTCAGCAGCTTGGCGAGCTTGCCCGCCATGTCCTCGTCCAGCTTCTGCTTGGACAGCGCGAGCGTGCCATCCATGTCGAACGCGACCAGTTTCTTCATTTCGTGCCCCCCTGAGCCTCTAACCGAGCCGGCACCCCCAGGCGCGGCAGAACCATCGTGTCGATCGCGTGCGCGACCCCGTCGTCGTCGTTGCTGGTGCTCACCGCATCGGCGCGCGCCTTCACATCCGCAGGCGCCTGCCCCATCGCGACCGAGAAGCCGGCGAGATCGAACATCGGAACGTCGTTGTTCATGTCGCCGAACACCGCAACCTGCGCCAGCGCGACGCCATGCGCCTTCGCCAACGCCTCGACACCGGTCCCCTTGTTGGCGGCCAGGTCGGTAACGTCGAGATAATAGGTCTGCGACTGGCCGATCGTGGCCTTGTCGCCGTACCGGTCATGCCCTTCGCGTGTCAGCCGGCCGAGCAGGGCGGGATCGTCGCTGACGAAGGTCACCTTGTCGGCCTTGTCGTACAGCGCGCTCATGTCGGTGAGAACGACGGGCTCCTGATTGGCGGCGATCCGCTCGTTGGGGACGTGCGGGTTGTCGAGCGTGTCGGCATGCCACTGCCCTTCCGAGAACACCCACGCCGACACCGGCGCGTCCGCGACGAGCGCGAACATGCCTCGCACCACGTCTGGATCGATCGAGTGCCGCTCGATGGTCGTCCCATCAGCCTTGAAAATCGTGCCGCCGTTGAAGGCGCCGACCGGTCCCTCGATGCCGAGCGTCGTTACCAGCGGCAGCACGCCCGAAGGCGGCCGCGCGCTGATGATCGTGAACGGCACCCCCGCTTCACGCAACCGCCTGACCGCATCGACCGTTGCGGGTGCGAGCTGTTTCTTGCGATCCACCAACGTGCCGTCAACATCGGAAATGACGAGCGCGATCCGCCCGTCGCTCATCGGCCGTTCTCCAACGCCGAACCACTCACTGCGGCATCTCGACGTGACCGCCGAAGCCGTAACGCATCGCCGACAACACCTGGTCGCCGAACGTGTGCTCCACGCGACTGCGGTAGCGCGCGAACAGCGACGCCGCGAGTACGTTGACGGGCACCGCCTGCTCCATCGCCGCGTCGATCGTCCAATGGCCCTCGCCCGAGTCGGCGACCTTGCCCGAGAAGCCGGTGAGCAGCGGGTCCTTCGCGAGCGCGATCGCCGTCAGGTCGAGCAGCCAGGACGAGACGACGCTGCCGCGTCGCCAGACCTCGGCCACATCGGCGATGTTGATGTCGAACCGTTCGTCCTCGGCCAGCCGCTCCGACTTCTTGGTCTTGAGCACATCGAAGCCCTCGGCATAGGCCTGCATCAGGCCGTATTCGATGCCGTTGTGGACCATCTTGACGAAATGCCCGGCACCCGCGGGACCAGCGTGGATATAGCCCTTTTCCGCGCGGAGGCTGATCGGGTCGTCCTTGCGGTCCGGCGTGCGCTCGATCGAGCCGACACCAGGGGCGAGCGCCTCGAAGATCGGGTCGAGATAGGCAATGACCTCGTCGTCGCCGCCGATCATCATGCAGTAACCGCGCTCCAAGCCCCACACGCCGCCCGAAGTGCCGACGTCGACATATTTGACGGCCTTGTCCGCCAGCATCTTCGACCGGCGAATGTCGTCCTTGTAGAAGGTGTTGCCGCCGTCGATGATGATCTCCGTCCCGCCCATCATGCCCGCGAGCGTCAGGATCGTCTGCTCGGTCGGATCGCCGGCCGGCAGCATCACCCAGAATATCTTGGGATCGTCGAGCTTGTCGTGCATGTCCTGCAGCGACGTCGCCGCCATCATGCCCTCACCCGCCAGCGTCTGCACGACTTTGTCGTCATGGTCATAGACCACCATCTCGTGGCCACACTTCACCAGCCGGCGGGCGATGTTGGCGCCCATCCGGCCAAGGCCGATCATCCCGATTTTCATGCGGTCACTCCGTCAGCAATAAGGGGTCAGGCGTCGGCCGGTTGCTTGGCCGCGATCGCGCCCAGCAGGTCATCGAACGATTTGACGAACGAGGCGACGCCTTCGAGCACCAGCGTGTCGGTGACGCCGTTCAGGTCGAGCCCGAGCCGCTCAGCCTCAGCCAGCGTGCGGCGCGCGCCCTCGACGTCCTGCGTCAGCGTCGCCGCGGCGGTGCCGTGGTCGCGGAACGCGTCCATCGTCTTGGGCGGCATCGTGTTGACCGTGTCGGGACCGATCAGCTCGGCGATGTAGAGCGTGTCGGGATAGTCGGGATTCTTGACGCCCGTCGACGCCCACAGCAATCGCTGCGGTTGCGCGCCCTTGGCCGCCAGCGACTGCCAGCGATCGGACGCGATGAACTCCTGATACCAGACATAGGCGAGCTTGGCGTTGGCGATCGCGACCTTGCCACGCACCGCCTTCAGCGCCTCGGCGTCGGCATCACCGGCCTTCAGCCTTTTGTCGATCTCATCGTCGATCTTGCCGTCGATACGGCTGACGAAGAAGCTTGCGACACTGGCGATCCGGTCGATCGGCTCGCCCGCCTTCACCCGCTCCTCCAGCCCCAAGACATAGGCCTCGGCGACGCGCTTGTACGCCTCGACCGAGAACAGCAGCGTCACGTTGACGTTGATCCCCGCGCGAATCGTCGCCGCGATCGCCGGCGCGCCGGCGGCGGTGCCGGGGATCTTGATCATCACATTGTCGCGATCGACCATCTTCCACAGCTTGGCCGCCTCGGCGATCGCCGCGTCCGTATCGTCGGCGATATAGGGCGACACCTCCAGGCTGACATAGCCGTCCTTGGCGTCCAGTTTCTTGTACACCGGCGCCAGCGTCTCCGCCGCCGCCTTGATGTCCTGCACCGCCAAGCTCTCGTAGCGATCGAGCGTCGCCGCGTCGGGATGCGCCTTGTCATAGTCGGCGAGGCTGGAGTCATAAGCATCGCCATGACCCATCGCCTTCTCGAAGATCGACGGATTGGACGTGACGCCGGTCAGACCGTCCTCGTCGACGAGCTTCTTCAGGCCGCCGGCCTCCAGGAACTTGCGGTCGACAAAGTCGAGCCAGACCGCCTGGCCCAGTGCTTCCAGATCGTTGAGTGCGCTCACTTGGCCTTCTCCATCACTGCCCGGGCGGTCTTGACCACGTTGTCGATCGTGAAACCGAACTTTTCCTGCAATTTCGCGATCGGGGCCGAGGCGCCGAACGTCTTCATCGCGATGGTCTCGCCTTCGAACCCGACGTAGCGGTCCCAGCCGATCGGCCCGCCCTGCTCGATCGCGACGCGGGCACGCACCGACGGAGGCAGGACGCTGTCCTTGTACGCCTGATCCTGCTTCTCATACAGGTGCCACGACGGCATCGACACGACCCGCACCTTCACGCCGTCCTCGATCAGCTTCTCTGACGCCTGCACCGCAAGGCCGAGCTCGGACCCGGTGGCGATCAGGATCACGTCCGGCGTCCCCTCGTCGAGCGTCACGACATAGGCGCCCTTGTGCAGGCCCTCGGCGGGTGCATATTTCGTGCGGTCGAGCGTCGGCAGCGCCTGGCGCGAGAAGATCAGGCAGGTCGGCTCGTTCGTCGCGTTCAGCGCCGCCTTCCACGCCTCGCGCGTCTCGTTGGCGTCGCCCGGCCGGATCACGTCGAGGCTCGGAATGCCGCGCAACGCCGTCAGTTGCTCGATCGGCTGATGGGTCGGCCCATCCTCGCCGACGCCGATCGAATCGTGCGTGAACACGAAGATCGTGGGCACTTCCATGATCGCGGCGAGCCGGATCGGTGGTCGCATATAGTCCGAGAACACAAGGAACGTACCGGTGTACGACCGCAGGTAGGTCAGCGCCATGCCATTGGCGATCGAGCCCATCGCATGCTCGCGGATGCCGAAATGCATGTTGCGGCCGCCATAGTTGCCCGGCTCCAAGGAGTCCGCACCCTTGATGTCGGTCTTGGTCGACGGCGACAGGTCGGCGGCGCCGCCGATCAGATAGGGGATTTTCGGCGCCAGCGCGTTGAGGACCTTGCCCGATGCCTCGCGGCTGGCGATTCCCTTGGCATCCGCCTCGAACATCGGAAGGTCCGCGTCCCATCCGTCGGGCAGCTTGCCCTGGCGCGCGTCCTTCAGTTCCTTGGCGAGGTCCGGGAACGCCTGTTCGTAGCGGGCGAACATCGCCTCCCATTCGGCGCGCAACGGCTTGCCGCGGCCTTCGATCTGGTCCTGGAAATGCTGCTTGGCGTCCGCCGGCACCAGGAACTGCGCGTCCTCGGGCCAGCCGTAGCTCTTCTTCGCGCCGCGGATCTCCTCCTCGCCCGGCGCGTCGGAATGCGCCTTGTGCGTGCCGGCGCGCGTGGGGAAGCCGATGCCGATCACCGACCGGACGAGGATGAACGTCGGCCGGTCGTCGGTCGCGCGGAACTCCTCGATCAGCTCGGCAAAGGTCGCGATGTCCTCCGCATCCTCCAGTACCAGCGTCTTCCAGCCATAGCCGCGGAAACGCTCGGCAACGTCCTCGTCGAACGCGAGATCGGTGCCGCCTTCGATCGTGACGTGGTTACTGTCGTAGATCCAGCAGAGGTTCGCGAGCTTCATGTGGCCGGCGATGGACGCCGCCTCGCTCGCAACACCCTCCATCATGTCGCCGTCCGAACAGAAGACGTACGTATCGTGTTCGAATACCGGATAACCGGGCTTGTTGAAGTGCGACGCGAGCCAACGCTCGGCGATCGCCATGCCAACCGAGTTGCCGCAACCCTGGCCAAGCGGGCCGGTGGTCGTCTCGACGCCCGTGGTCATCCGATATTCGGGATGGCCCGGCGTCTTGGACGATAGCTGGCGGAACTGCTTGATGTCGTCGAGGCTGACGGCGGGCTTGCCCGTCTTGTTGCCGTCCGCGTCGATCTCCTCGATGCCGGCAAGGTGGATCAGCGAGTAAAGCAGCATCGAGGCATGGCCGACCGACAGCACGAACCGATCGCGGTTGGGCCAGTCCGGCGCGGTCGGATCGTAGCGCAGGAACTTCGTCCACAGCGTCTCGGCGATCGGGGCCAAGGCCATTGCGGTGCCGGGATGGCCTGAATTGGCCTTCTGCACCGCATCCATGGCGAGCGTTCGGATCGTGTCGATCGCCTTGCGGTCGAGCGGCGGACCATCCTCACGTACCTTCGCGTCGGACACGTGATCCATCGTATCTGCGTCAGCCATTCAGCCCTCATACTCAAACCGCACGCCGCCTCGAACGAAGCGGACACGCGGTGGTTGCGCGATCATTGCACGGGACGCTCGATACGGCTCACGACACCGTCCGCGGCGATGTAGGCGCAGGCGATCTCGTCGAGGAACAGGCCATGACCGACCAGCCCCGGTATCGCCTGCAATCGCGCCGCCAGCCCGCGTGGATCGGGAACCGTGCCGAACCGGCAGTCGAACACCGCATTCCCCTGATCGGTGCGATAGGGACCGTCATCGGCCATCCGCAGCATCGGCTCCGCGCCAAGCGCCGCAATGCGCGCGCGCACGGACGCGAGCGCGAACGGCACCACCTCGACGGGCAGCGGCGCGGCGCCGAGCCTCGCTACCCGCTTCGAGCCGTCGGCGATCACCACCATCCGGGCAGAGGCGGCGGCCACCACCTTCTCGCGCAGCATCGCCCCGCCCGCGCCCTTGATCGCGATCAGCGCGGAATCGACCTCGTCCGTGCCGTCGATCGTCAGGTCGACCGCCGCCGTGTCCGCCATGTCGAGCAGCGGGATGCCGACCCCCTCCGCCTGCCGCGCGCTGGCGAGCGACGTCGCGACCGCGCGCAGCCGCATGCCCTTGGCGATCAGCGCGCCGACCGCGTCGATCGCGTGGCGCGCGGTGGAACCGGTGCCCAACCCGACCAGCATCCCCGCTTCGACCTCCGCCACCGCGGCGAGCGCGGCGAGCCGCTTGTCGGCGTCGGGATCACGGGTCGAGCTCATCGCCGCGGGGCATGGCTCGAAGCGCGCGGACAGGCAAGCCCCGGTCGAGCCGCAAGCGATACGGCCGCAGTGATGGCAAGCCATGCGCCACGTCGGTTGGCGCCGAGCCGTGACCTCCAAGATTGCCTGCCGAAAGACCGTCTCGATTCCAGCATCCGCCGGAGATGACGGACGGCGTCACGCAATGGCTTGGCAGTCGCTCGCAAGCCTGTATCCGGTGATGGTGTTTCACGGAGCGAGACGACGATGCCCGATGCCTTCCACCGCCCTGCCCGTTTCCTCGCGGCCCTTTCGCTGAGTGCCGGGATGGCGAGCGCGCAGACCACGCCTGCGGCGCCGCCGATGGCGATGACCGGTCCGATGGATGCGGCTCAAGCCCCGTGCCCTGCCACGCCCGCCGCGCTGCCGCCCGAGCTTGCCGGCTGGGCCGCGGCGGTGCCGATCACCGCGGCGAGCATGCCCGGCGAGCTGGCGCTCGCGACGATCGTGCCCGGCCGCGGCGTGCGCGCGACGCTCTCGCCCGTCGCCAAGGTCAGCTATCCGGTCGCGCCGGCCCATGCGGGCGAGCCCGGCACGAGCGGCGGGCTGTTCGCCTTTGCGGTAACGAAGAGCGGGACCTACCGTGTGGCGCTAGGCGCGGGCCCCTGGATCGACATGGTACGCGACGGCCGCTTCGTGGCGTCGAGCGCCCACGGCCGCGGGCCGGCGTGCAGCCCCGTGCGCAAGATGGTGGATTTCACGCTGACGCCCGGCCGCTACCTGTTGCAGGTATCAGGCAACAAGGCGCCGACGCTGGCGCTGATGATCGCGCCCGTTACATCCTGACCACGCGAAAACGGCCCGCACCGCGAGGTACGGGCCGTTAATCGCCGCCAGGCCCCGCACCGAAGCGCGGGGCCGGATCGCGGTCAGGCGTTCTTGGCGGGGCGCGGGTCGCGGCGCTCGGCGATGCGCGCCGACTTGCCGGTGCGGCCGCGCAGATAATACAGCTTGGCGCGACGCACGGCACCGCGGCGGACGACCTCGATCGCGTCGATGTTGGGCGAATACAGCGGGAAGACGCGCTCGACGCCCTCGCCGAAGCTGATCTTGCGCACGGTGAAGCTGCTTCCCATGCCCTTGTTGGAGCGCGCGATGCACACGCCCTCATAAGCCTGGACGCGGGTGCGCTCGCCCTCGATCACCTTCACGCCGACCTTCAGCGTGTCGCCGGCACGGAACTCGGGGATCGCGCGGATGGCGGTCAGCTTGGCGATCTGCTCGGCTTCGAGCGTCTGGATCAGGTTCATTGCGTCTCGTCCTTCTCATGCCGCGCGCCAGAGGGCGACGGGACCCGAGCGCCCTCGTGACGCTCCCACAGGTCCGGCCGCCGTAGCCGTGTATCGGCCTCGGCCCTGGCATGGCGCCAGGCCGCGACCTTCGCATGATCCCCCGATCGCAGCACTTCAGGGATCGTGCGCCCCTCCCAGGTGACGGGACGGGTGTAATGGGGATATTCGAGCAGCCCTGTCTCGAAGCTCTCGTCGTCCCCACTCGAGGCCGTGCCCATTACGCCGGGCAGCAGCCGGACGCAAGCATCGAGCAGCACCAGCGCGCTCATCTCGCCGCCCGACAGGATGTAGTCGCCGATCGACACCTCCTCGATGGCGCGCGCCTCGAACAGGCGCTCGTCGAACCCCTCGAACCGGCCGCACAGGATGGTGACGCCCGGCCCGGCGGCGATCTGGCGGACGCGGGCCTGGGTCAGGGGAAGCCCGCGCGGCGTCATGGCGAGCACCGGCTGCGCAGCCGCGACCGTGTCGAGCGCCGCTGCTAAAACGTCCGCGCGCAACACCATCCCCGCCCCGCCGCCCGCGGGCGTGCCATCGACGGTGCGATGCCGGTCGGTCGCGAAGCCGCGGATGTTGACCGCCTCGCAGGACCACACCCCCTCGGCCAGCGCGCGCCCGGCCAGCGAATGGCCGAGCGGGCCGGGGAACATCTCGGGGTATAGCGTTAGGACGGTGGCGCGGAAGGTCATGGCATCACGCTAAATTGTCCAGTTCTCGACGCGCAGCCCGGGCACGTCCGCGAAGTCGCGTTCGTTGTTCGTCACGAGCGTCAGGTCGAGCGCGAGTGCATGGGCGGCAATGAGACGATCGAAGTTCGTTCGTTTGAGCGGCACCAGCCCGCCGAAACGGCCATAGGCTTCCGCCGCCTCCACGCCGAACGGGTGCAGGGTCAACACGCTAACGAACAAGGCCAGCCGGCGATCGTCCTCCGGGTCCGCTTCGGGGCGGCGCGCGCCGTAGCGTAGTTCGGACAGGGTTATCGCGGAGATGGCCATCGCTCGCCCATTCTGAGCGCGCACCCGTGACCGCAGCCGATCGCTACGCGCCAAGGTAAAGTCGAGACAGACATTGGTATCCAGCAGAAACACGATCAGGCCGCCGCATCTCTCGCCGGTCGGCTCCAATCTCGTTCTTCCTGCTCTGTGTCACCACGGCCCTCAGCCATGAAGCCGGGCGAGAATGCGCCATAGAGACTGTCGAGTACTGCCGCGGCGTCGCTTGCCCGCCAGAACGACACGCTGCTGTCCGCGTGAGGAACGAGTACCACCTCGTCTCCCTCTTGCAGGCCTAAGCTCTTGGGTAGACGCAGTGCCATCGAATTGCCCGACTTGAAGATTTTAGTTCGAAAATCCACCATGTCGCCCTCCGGATTGACGGCGTGGATATACGTCATGTCAGGTTTGCTCGCAAGGAACCGTCGCGCGCTTCCCGCGTCCACTCCGCATGGAAGATTGTCTCGTCATCGGCGCCGGGCCCGCGGGATTGACCGCTGCCATCTATCTTGCGCGGTTCCTGCTATCGGTGCGGGTGGTCGATGCGGGCAAGAGCCGCGCCACGTGGATCCCGCGGACGCGCAACCATGCGGGCTATCCCGGCGGCATCGCCGGCACCGAACTGCTGGCCAAGATGCGCGAGCAGGCGGCGGAGTTCGGCGTGACCGTGACCGACGGGCTGGTCGAGACGCTGAAGCGCGAGGATGACGGGGACGGCGCCACGGTGTTCGTCGCCACCGTGAACGGCGAGACGATCCACGCGCGCACGGTGTTGCTGGCGACCGGCGTGGTCAACAACCGCCCTGCGATCTCGCCCGAGATCCACGATCTCGCGCTCGCCCGCGGCCTGCTACGCTATTGCCCGATCTGCGACGGCTATGAGGTGACCGACAAGATCGTCGGCGTGATCGGCACGCACGAGCATGGCATGAACGAGGCCGTGTTCATCCGCATGTACACGCCCCACGTCACGCTGATCTCCCCCCATGCCGAGCACGGGTTGAGCGACGACCAGCGCGCCCGGCTAGCCGACCTGGGCATCGGGATCGTCGCCGGGCCGTGCCACGCGATCCACATCGACGGCGACCACATCATCGTGCCGACGCCGAACGGCGAGCAGCGGTTCGACAGCATCTATCCCGCGCTCGGCTCGGTGATCCGGTCCGAGCTGGCGGTGGAACTGGGCGCCGACGCGACCAATGACGGTTGCCTGGCGGTGGACGATCACCAGCGCACGAGCATCCCCGGCCTGTACGCGGCAGGCGACGTGGCGCGCGGGCTCGACCAGATCAGCCACGCGATGGGCGAAGCGGGCGTGGCCGCGACGACGATCCGGAATGACTTGGCTAAGGTGCGGGTGCTGGCGCGGTAGCGGGGCTGCCGCGCTTGGCCCGGCGATGCCCGGTCATGTCGCATTGCTACAATCGAGCCGCTCTCCCATACTACAGAACGGATCGACCGGGCATAGGAACGGCTCCGATGACGTTGTACCACGAGCTGATCGGCAAGGCTGGCCGGTTGGCGTGGCGGATCGGCAAGCCCCGCACGATCGGTGTTCGGGCCATCCTGCTCGATCAGGATGACCGCGTCGCGCTCGTCCGCCACACCTACACGGATGGATGGTACCTGCCGGGAGGCGTAACTGCTCACGGGGTTGGCGCATGACGGCTTGATCAGGCGACTGCGAAGC